>JAKAHX010000205.1 GCA_021814735.1 Chloroflexota bacterium
GGCCTGGTCTGGTGCGCGGCCGGTGCGATGGTCAGCATCATCGGGCTGCCGCTGGAGTTCGGGCTGGCGCCCGCGCACCTGGTGCTCCTCCCGCTCGCCGGGGTGATCTTCCTGGTCTTCTACCTCTTCATCTTCTCCCCGCTCGTCCGGAAGCACACCGGCCGTATCCGTGCGCGATCGGAGGACCGCCTGCCCTTCTGGCAGTTCTTCAACGCCTCGTCGTGGGTGGTGATGGCGGTGATGATGGGCGGCGGCATGGCCCTTCGGCTCTCGCACCTGATGCCGGACTGGATGATCGCCTTCTTCTACAGCGGGCTCGGCGTGGCGCTCTTCCTGTGCGGCGTCCGGTTCCTGGCGGTCTTCGCGCGCAAGGACGTGCTCGCGCTCGCTCCGGAGCGACTTCGCGCTGATCCCTGATGGTGGGCCGCCAGAGCCGGCGACGCCCCGCTGGCCACCCGGCACGGAGCGAGGGCGACCGGCACAGAACGAGGGCCACCCGGCACAGAACGAGGCCGCCCGCCGGGGCGGACGGCCTCTCCTCTGAACAGTTGGCAGCCTGAGTGCCCGACCGGCTGCGGCAGTCCGTCAGCTGCGGTAGTACCGCCGCCAGATCAGCCGGTGCACCGGCACCCAGCGGGGGATGTCGCGAAGGATCGGGATGAACGGCACCAGGGCGAGCAGCCCCGTGAGCACGATCATCAGGATGACCACGACGAGGTCCGCGTTGGGCGCCGTCGAGAAGGGCGGGATCTGGTACCAGAACGTGTACAGCCACAGCCACGTCTGGCCCGGATAGCTCCCCGTTTCGTTCATCATGCCCCACTGGTCGCCGGTCAGGTGCTGGGCCGCGGCCAGGTTCGACAGGTAGGATCCGTCGCCCATGAAGAGCAGCGGACGGGTGAAGTCGGTCTGGTAGAAGTGGCCGCTGTCGAGCAGCAGCCCGTCCAGGCCGCCGGTCCGTGCCACCGCGAGGAGGTTGCTCATCAGCGTGGGGACGGGGCCGTAGTCACCGGAGGCGACCTTCACCTGGCCGCCGGAGGCGGTCGCGTTGGCGAGGGCCTTGGTGTAGGCGTCGAGCCAGTTGCCCTGCTGCGTGGCACCGGCCTGGTTGTACGCCTGGAGTGCCGCGGTGAGCGTCGGGTTGCCGGTGGACGCCAGCGTCAGCGGCTTCAGGACGAAGTCCTGTGCCGGGTCGATCGGGGTGCTCACCCCCGCCCACACCGCCGGCTGGATCGGACCGATCGCCTGCGCCGCGCCGGGGGTGTTGTTGTAGGGCTGGCCGTAGCCCGCGGTCTCGCTCTGCCCGGACAGCTCGGAGACGGCCGTGGTGACGAAGTCGACCGGGTCGCTCTGCGCCCAGCTCTGGATCGTGACCGGCGGATCGTCCGGCGACGAGAACGCGGCGGCCGCGACGAGGACCAGGATCGCCGAGACGACGAGGGCGATCACGAGTTCCTTGACCAGGTCGTACCGGACCATCCGGATGCCGGCGTAGTAGCGGTCCTGGGAGGAGGCTGTGCCGGTCACTTCGAACCCTCCCCGGCCCCATCGGCGGATCCCGGGGGATCGATCGGCTTGACCACGCCGCGGATGCGCACCTGGATCACGTGGAGGGCCACCAGGGTGGTCACGAGGATCGGGAAGATCATCACGTGCAGCCCGTACATCTGGCCGAAGTTCAGCACGTTGAAGAACGCGCCGACGCCGGCCGCGTTGGTGGCGTCCTTCGCGTTCACCGCGATCCACTGCGCGTCGAAGTTCTGCTGCGAGAGGTAGCCGGTGAACGCCGTGACGACGCTGACGGCGAAGATGACCACGCCGATCATCCAGGTCGGGGCCCGGCCGTCACGCCAGCTCGCCATGAAGTACTGCCCCCACAGGTGCAGCACCATGAAGATGAAGAAGACCTGCACCGCCCAGAAGTGGATGCTGTTCACGAAGCGGCCGACACCCGAGATGTGCCACCACTGGGGACCGAAGAAGGCGAGCACCATCCCGGAGGCCACGATCCAGATGAGGCCGGCGATCGCGACCACCCCGAACACGTAGACCCAGGATCCGACGTAGTAGGGCATCCGATGCGGGAGCAGGGAATCGAGCGGCAGCTGCCGCTCGAGCCAGCGCCGGATCGCCAGCGTCCAGTTGCCAGCCTCGCTGTCGACGGCGGGGTTGCGGTCAGTCATGCCGGTCACCAGGGTGCTGCTCGCCCGGATCCTCGTGGGGGAACGGCGCCAGGAGCGCCACCACGAAGACCAGGATCATCCCCAGGATCACCAGGATGTTGGGGACCGATATCAGGACGAAGTTCCACGACAGGTACTGCGCGGGCGCGTCCAACCAGACTCCTCCTTCCACTCGTCCGGTGCATGCCCCGATCCGGGACGCCGTCTCCGCGGCTCCCGCCGACTGCCCGCCAGCGCGGGCATCGTGCGGTTGGACGCGGCCCCTCCGTGGCGATGCTGGCCGACGAACGGCACGGGCGTAAGGGTCCGAGCGTCGCCTATTCTTCGGGCCGATTGGCCCCCAATAGCTTAGGCTCTTGGTCACGGATCAGGGGCGCACTTTCGCCGCGCGCCCCACCCGATTGCGTGGGAAGGCCCAGCTCGAGCTGCGGAGCGGCCGTGTCGCCGCCGACACCGCCCACGGCTCCGCCTGCCGGGAAGCCCTGCTGGCCGACGCCGCGAGCGGCGGGTGGGCGCCGCCGGCGCGCCCGGGGCACGCCCTCGGCCAGGAGGGGCTCGCCGAGGTTCTTCGCCAGCCGTTCCGCCAGCGGCCACCAGTCGGTCTCGTCGGTGACCTCCGAGGCGTGCAGCGCCGCCAGGCGTTCCGGGCGCAGGAATGCCGGGAGGATGCGGTCCAGGATCGACTCGATCTCGTCGCGGAAGGCATCGCTCGTGCTGCGGACACCGTCGGCCTGCAGTGCGATGTCGGGGAGGAGCCGCACCACCAGGTCGTACGTGCCCGACCAGGCCCGGACGAATGGCTCGATGTCGAAGCGGTCCACCATCCCGCAGGCCCGCAGGTAGTACGCGTAGTTGTCCACGACCCCGCGATCGGTCACCAGGGCCTCCGCCTTGGGCGCCAGCTCCAGTTCCTGGCGGACCTGCGACACCAGGACCCACAGCTGCGCCTCGCCGGTGGCGGTCTCGTTGATCCCGAGGGGGTTGTCGCGCACCACCTCCCGCCCGTACTCCACGGAGCGCCCGGCGCGCTGGAGGGTACCCACGAAGGCGTGGGCGGCGGTCGTCTTGCGGATGCCGTGGGAGCCGACGAAGGCGATCTTGGCGTGGCGCGCCCAGGTGGTCACGCGGCCCCGCGCGAGCTCACGGCGTGCCGCACCGCACGCACCGGCCGAAGATCGCGAGGTGGCTGAGGTCCACGTCGAAACCGTGCCGCCGGTGCAGCAGGCCAATGAAATCGTCCAGCTCGTCCCCGCTGATCTCCTGCGTGGCCCCGCAGACCCGGCAGATCAGGTGCACGTGCGGGGACGCCTCGGCCGGCTGGAACGCCTCGTGGCCCTCCGCGTCGTGGATGTGGCTGATCAGCCCGAGGTTCTCCAGCACGTCGAGAGTGCGGTACACGGTGGAGGGAACGAACTCGGGGTCCTTCTGCAGGCAGCGCTCAACCAGCTGGGCCGCCGTGACGTGCCCCTGGAACTCGCCGAGTGCCGCGACCACCGCGCGTCGCTGGGGCGTCAGGCGCAGGTGTCGGCGCCGGAGCGCCGCAGCGACGTTCGTCCACGCCAGGGGAGAGGTGTCGTCCTGGTCGGCCATCGGCGGGCAGGATACCAGCGCCCACTCGCCGGGCGCATCTCCGGGTGCCGCGCCGGGTGCGCCGGCGGCACGCGGGCAGCACGCTTGGCGGCGCCAGCCTGCCTCGGGCGACGCGCCGAGCGGGTGACTGCCCGAGGCCGCGTCAGCTGCGCGGCGGCTCGTCCGGGTTCAGCCTGACGGCGCGGCCCTCGATGATGGTGCCTCGCGGCGCGCGACGACGCCAGCGCTCCCAGCGGGCGGGGATGCCACTGAAGGGGAGCAGGTACAGCAGCAGGAGGAGCGGCAGCAGATACTTCCCGGCCGCCTCGAACTCGATCGCCGCGAGCCCCAGCGCCAGCAGCGAGACCAGGTACCCGACCCGCCATTCCAGCCCCGTGCCGGCGGTCCAGAGGCGCCGTGTGGGAAGGAGCGCCAGCAGGAGGAGGACGAAGAGGAGCGTGAGCGTCAGGTAGCCCATCGGCCGCATGGTACGCCCGCGCGGGTGGCCCCGGACAATCCGGGAGGCCCCGTTGGCCGATGGTATCCTTCGACGGCCCACTGGCCGCCGG
>JAKAHX010000206.1 GCA_021814735.1 Chloroflexota bacterium
CAGCGCGCGTCGACTCCCCGTGGCACGCATGCGGCGGGTTCGCTGGAAGTCGAGCGGCGTCGTACGGCCCGACGAGGCCCCGGCGTCGGGGGCGGCGGCGATCGACTCGCGGCCGATGGTGACCGTCATGCTTGCACCTCCGTGATCGGCACGAGTGTCCCGCCAGCATCGCGGGCGTCGGCGCTGCCGTCGCCGTCGGCGGCAGCGTCCACCGCGGCGACACCGCCGGCCCGGGGAGATCGGCGGCGAGCGGCGCGCGGCGCGCTCCCGGGCGGCTCTCCCCCTGGCGGTGCGCCTCGCACGACCCGCAGGGTCGCCTCGGCCAGCGCCTCGACCGTGGGGGCCACCGACTCGGCGGCCAGGTGGAGACCGGACCGCCGGACCTCCGCCGACGTGGAGGGTCCGATCGAGACGAACGGAATGGCCGACAGCTCCCGCATCGCTGCCGGTGGACCGCCGACCTGGGCACCCCTCTCGCGCACCGTCCCGGCGAGGCGGAGCAGCCCACGCACGGCCGAGCCGGAGGCCACGACGATGGCGGCCAGTCCGGGATCGTCGAGCGCCGCCACGAGCGCCGGATGGGACGCCTCGGGCCCCTCGACGGTCCGGTACGCCACCACGTCACGGACCTCGGCCCCGGCCCCGCGGAGCAGGGCCGGCAACTCCGGCGAGGCGGCACTCGCGCGCGGCAGCAGCAATCGTCGGCCGAACAGCCCAGTGCCGAGCGGCGCCGCGCGCAGCAGGTCCCGCGCCAGTCCCGAGCCCGAGCCGTCGGACGCCTCCAGCGCGACCTCGAACCCTGCCGCCCGCAGGGCGCGCGCGGTCGCCGGGCCCACGGCGGCGAACCGGGGGGTGCGTGGCGCACCCGCTCCCGGCCATCCCACCCGTGCCACCGCCCCGGCGAGTGCGGTCACGCCGGCGACGCTGGTGACCACCACCCAGTCGTACGCGTCAAGCGCCGCTGCCGCGCGATCGAGCTCGCCTCCCGGCGGAACGTCGACCGTGACCACCGTCGGTACCGCATGCACCCGGACGCCGGCCGCCAGCAGCCGAAGCGCCAGCGGGTCGTCCGGGCCGGCGGGCCGCGTCACCAGGACGGAGGGGACGGGCTCCTTCATGCCAGCACCCCCCTGAAGCCGGCCTCGAGCAACGAGCGGCCCAGCTCGCGCGCCAGGTCGAGGGCATCCGCCTTCCCGGCGGCGCGACGCAGGATCACCGGCCGCCCGTCCGCCACGATGGCACCCGCGAGCAGGTCGACCCGCTCCCCGTCCGGCGTGGCCAGAGCACCGAGTGGCGCCCGGCACCCGCCCCCGGTGGCCCGGAGCACCTCCCGCTCCGCCTCCACGCAGCGCCGCGTGGTCGCGTCGTCCAGGGTTGTGAGCACCTCCCGGAGCGCCACGTCGTTCGAGCGGCACTGCACGGCGAGCGCGCCCTGGGCCGGTGCCGGGGGCACCCTGCCCGGGTCCAGCGGGCAGCCGGCGCGGTCCGCATGGCCCAGCCGCACCAGGCCCGCCACCGCCAGCACCAACGCGTCCACGTCCCCCGCATCGAGATGTCGGAGGCGCGTGTCGACGTTCCCGTGCAGCGGCACGATCCGCAGGTCCGGCCGCCAGGCGCGCAGGAACGCGCCTCGCCTCGGGCTGTCGGTCCCGACCCTGGCGCCGGCCGGCAGGTCATCGACGGACACCGCCCCGCCGGCCATGATCCCCTCGCGGGCCACGAGCGCGTCGCGGGGATCCTCCCGTGGCAGGTACGCCGCGATGACCAGGCCTTCCGAGGCGGCCGTTGCGCCGTCATCGACGCGGGCCGGCGCCTGCATACCGTCATCCGTGCCCGCGGCCGTCGGTCCGTGACGCCCGGCGGAGGGCCCTCCCCGGCGCGCACCCGCATCGATCGGCACGTCCTTCGCGCTGTGGACCGCGAGATCCACGGTCCCCGCCAGCAGCGCGGACTCCAGGGCGCCCACGAAGGCGCCCTCGCCCCAGGCGGTGTCAGGCGGGTGGACGTCACCCTGGGTGACCACCGTGATCAGCTCGACCTCCCGCCCACTGCGGCGCAGCGCGTCCGCCACCAGCTCCGACTGGCGACGGGCGAGCGTGGAACCCCGCGTCCCGAGCCGGAGCGGCCCTCCCGGGCTCACAGGTCGAAGAGGAGGCGGGCCGCCGCGGCGGCGGACCCGTCCACGTCGTCGTGCAGCCGGGCGCTCGGCTGGTGCAGGATGCGTGCCACGAGCTGTTCCGAGAAGCCGGCCACCAGCGCGCGCTCCCGTTCGTCGAGGCCCGGCAGCCGGCGGAGGAGCCGTTCCAGCTCCCGCGCGCGTTGCCGCTCGGCGGACGACCGGAGCGCCGCGAGCGTCTCCACCGACGGACGCGCCGCCGCCCAGCGGAGGTACTGGTCGGCGGCTTCCTCGACCAGCCGCTCCGCGTGCTCCACGTAGGCGCGCCGGGTCTCCTCCGCCTCGTCCGCCGCGGCATGGCGGCCGCCGAAGAGCTGGTCCACGTCCACGAAGCGCTCGCCGAGCGCCCTGCGGACCGGCGCGGGCACGGCCGGTGGCGAGGAGACGTCAGCGATCGGCGGGAGTGCCTGAACGGAGGCCGGTGATCCCGTGGCCCGCTCCCAGTGCCCGGTCAGCGCGTCCCACGGTCCGCTCAGCGCGACGAGCACCGCGTCCACCGCGAAGGCCTGGGCCGCGGCGTCCTCGAGCGAGCCCCAGGCGCCTCCAACGACCTGGGCGACTGCCCGCGCCCGCGCCGGGTCCCGGCTGGCGACCGTGACGGCGGCACCACGCCGGGAGGCCCCGGCGGCGATCGTCCGTCCCATCGTGCCGGCGCCGACCACCAGGACTCGCATCCCGGCCCACGCGGCGCCCCGTGGCGCCACCCAGTCGAGCGCCCGGTCGGCCATGCTCCGCTCCGGTGGCCTCGGCCGGTCCGCCCTGGCGCGGCGCCCCACGCCGATGGCGAGCTCCAGCGCGCGGACGAGCCCCGCATCCGGTGCGGGCATGCCCCGGATCGCGTCCAGCAGGCCGCGCACCTGGTGAAGGACCTCGTCCTCCCCCGTCACCGCACTCTCGAGCCCGGCCGCGAGCCGGAGCAGGTGGAGCACGGCTTCCCGGCCCTCGAGCCGTCGCAATCCCCGGATCCCCGCGGCCACGGCCGCGGACTCCAGGTCGGCCGCCCGGCTGGCCCCGTCGTCGCCTGCGCCGTACCACTCGACGCGGTGGCAGGTGACCAGCAGGCTCGCCCGTGCGCGCTCGTCCAGGCTCTCGCGCGCCAGGTCCGCGAAGGCCCCGCGCCCGGGTGCATCGTGACCGTCCGGGAGGGCGGCGAGCACCTGCAGCGGACGGACGCTGGCGGTCATCGCCGGGCGTCGCTCCCGGCGGTCGCGCTGGCGTGCCCCTCCACCGTGGCCACCAGCAGACGATCCAGCGCGCGCTCCACGTGCGTCACGAGCGCGGCCACCTCCTGCGTATCCAGTCCGTGGTGCGCAGCGAGGCGCAGGAGTTCCTCCAGGAAGGGGGCGCGGAACTGCAGGAACGTCTCCACGGCGTCGACCGCCGAACAGCCCAGGAACGCCATGCGCCGCCCGTGGTCCGAGGCGAAGGCCGCGGCCCGGGCGAGATGGTCCGCCGCGTCGGGGCCATCCTCCAGGTGGAGCAGGAGCTCGGAGACGATCGCCTGCCCGCGCTGCCGGAAGTCCGCCAGCTCGGCCTCGGCGAGGCCCGCGAACCAGGGCTGGGGCACGCTGGGGCGATGGGGCCGGGATGCTCCGCCGCCACCCCGCCGGTAGGCGCGCACGATGCGGTCGCTCGAGGCGCCGAGCCGTGCAACGGTGACGCGATCGGCGTGGCGGGACGGGACCAGGGCGCTCAGCGCACGGCGCGAATAGCGGCGGTGCCCGCCGGGCGTGGTGAAGACGGGGATCCGGCCCGCGTCCGACCAGCGTCGCAGGGTCGCCGCGCTGACGCCCAGCAGCGCGCTCGCGGCCCCCAGGGCGATCCAGTCGTCGCCGCCCGCGCCCGCCGCACGCGCCGCGACCCGGGGGCCAGGTTCCTGCATGGCCCGAACCTTACCAAATCTGTCAGAACCTGCGCGTATCTCTCACTCACCCGTGCCTGCGAGTGGTCCCCGGTCGCGGCTTCCTGCCTCGACGTCGCTGGTTCCTGCGCGGGGTAGCTGCTTCGTACGCCGGGGTCGCGGGCTCCTGTCACGCCGCCCGCCGGTGCCCCCCGGGCCGGTTTCCGGCCGCGTCGCGGCCACGACGCCGCGGCCCGGCACGCCGGCTGCGCCCGTCACGCGGCGGTGCCGGCCCCCTCGTGC
>JAKAHX010000207.1 GCA_021814735.1 Chloroflexota bacterium
AAGGCCCGCGAACAGGCGGCGCGCCTGCACGCCCGCCTCTGACCAGCGGCCCGCCACCCGCCGCGCCGTCCCGCGACCCCTGACGAGGGAGGACCCGATGTCCGATCGATTCCACCCCATCTCGATGGAGCAGCTCACCGACTGGGTCTTCACCGAGCTCCGCCAGAAGGGCTCGATCTTCAACGTGCCCCGGTCGGCGTTCTTCACGCCGAGCCCCGGCCACCGCTTCCGCCGGCGCGAATACGGGGTCGAGCTGGAGACACCGTTCGGGGTCGCCGCCGGGCCGCACACGCAGATGGCCCAGAACATCATCACGGCCTGGCTCGTCGGGGCGCGCATGATCGAGCTCAAGACGGTCCAGACGCTCGACGAGCTCGACGTGAACAAGCCCTGCATCGACGTGCAGGACGAGGGCTACAACGTCGAGTGGTCGCAGGAGCTGCGCGTCCACCAGTCGTTCGACGAGTACCTGCGGGCCTGGGTCCTGGTCCACGCGCTCCACCGCGAGCTCGGCTGGCCGGGGGAGCGGCCGGGGATCGTCTTCAACATGAGCGTGGGGTACAACCTGGACGGGATCCGCAAGCCGAACGTCCAGTGGTATCTCGACACCATGGCGGACGCCTCCGCGTACCTGCCCGCCTACGTCGACATCGTCGCCCGTCGCTTCCCGGCCGTGCGCGACATCGAGATCCCGGCGCGGCTCTCCGACTCGGTCACCCTCTCCACGATGCACGGCTGCCCGCCCGACGAGATCGAACGGATCTCGCTCTACCTGCTGGAGGAGCGCGGGCTCCACACCCTGGTCAAGTGCAACCCCACGCTCCTCGGCGCCGAGCAGGTGCGGACCATCGTCAACGGTGACCTGGGCTTCGTCGACGTGCCGATCCCCGACGAGGCATTCGGCCACGACCTGCAGTGGGCGGACGCGGTTCCCATGTTCGGGAACCTCCGAACGGCGGCCGCGGTGCGCGGGCGCGTCTTCGGGCTGAAGCTGACCAACACGCTCGAGGTGAAGAACTGGCGCAGCGTCTTCGAGCGCGACGCCACGATGTACCTCTCCGGGCGCGCGCTGCACGCCGTCACCACCAACCTGGCGGCCCGGATCACCGACGAGTTCGGCGCCACGGTGCCGATCTCCTTCGCCGGCGGGGCCGACGCGTTCAACGTGGCGCACCTGCTCGCCTCGGGGATGCGCACCGTCACGGTCTCCTCGGACCTGCTGAAGTCCGGCGGCTACCTGCGCATGCTCCAGTACCCCGAGCAGGTGGACGCGGCTCTCGACGCGGCGGGCGCGACCGACCTGGACGACTTCGTGCGCCGCCGAGCCCGCGCCGACGGGTTCGACGGCGCGACCGAGGACGTGGCCGCCTGCGCGCGCTTCAACCTGCACCGGTACGCGGACGCGGTCCGCACCGACTGGCGCTACCAGAAGCAGTCGTTCCGGACGGATCACTCCAAGACGCCGCGTGCGCTCGGCCCCTTCGACTGCATCGAGGCCCCCTGCACCGACGAGTGTCCGGTCGACCAGCAGGTCCCGCGGTACATGGCCGCGGTGCGCTCCGGCGACTTCCGCGAGGCCGTGCGGATCACGAGGCTGGACAACCCGCTGCCCACGGTGCTGGGGCGGGTCTGCGACCATCTCTGCGAGAACACCTGCATCCGCACCCACCTGGACCAGCCGCTGGCGATCCGCCAGATCAAGCGCTTCATCATGGAGCAGGAGGAGGCGGTGACGCCCCCGCCCGCCGGACCCGGTGCGGGCCACCGGGTGGCGATCGTGGGCGCCGGCCCTGCCGGGCTCTCCGCCGCCGAGTGGCTCGCCCACGCCGGGATCGCTGTCACGGTCTTCGAGGAGCACGCCTATGCGGGCGGCATGGTGGCCGGGGCGATCCCCACCTATCGGCTGCCGCAGCCCCAGGTGGACCAGGACCTCGCCATGCTCCAGCGGCTCGGCGTGGAGATGCGCTACGGGCAGCGTGCCGGTGTCGACTTCACCATCGACGGCCTGCGAGACCAGGGGTACGAGGCGGTCTTCGTCGCCGTCGGGGCGCAGCGGGCCAAGCGGCTCGGGCTGCCCGGCGAGGATGCCGACGGCGTGATCGACGGCGTGACCTTCCTGCGCAGCGTGCGCGAGGGGCACCCGGTCGCCATCGGGCGCCGGGTGGGGGTCGTGGGTGCCGGCGACACGGCCATGGACTGCGTGCGCACGGCACGCCGCACGGGCGGCGCCGAGGTGTCGCTGATCTACCGGCGCACCGTCGACCAGATGCCGGCCGACCGCGAGGAGATCCACGCGATCCGCGACGAGGGCATCCAGGTCGTGGAGCTCGCGCGACCCACCGCGCTCCGCGTCCGGGACGGCCGGCTGACCGGCGTGGTCTGCGTCCGGACTGCGTACTCGGGAGCGCGCGACGCCAGCGGCCGCAAGGTGCCCGAGGACGTTCCCGGCTCCGAGTTCGAGATCGGCCTGGACACGCTGATCCTGGCCATCAGCCAGCACGCGGTGCTGGACTTCTTCGGTGATCGCGCCCCGGAGCTCACGCCCGCCGGCTACATCGCGGTGAACCCCGACACGTTCGAGACGTCGATCCCCGGCGTGTACGCGGGCGGTGACGTCGCCGGGCACGGCCCGGCGTCGATCGTGAAGGCCGCCGCCGACGGGAAGCGCGTCGCCGCGGCGATCGCCGCTGCGCTGGGGGTCGCCTCGGGTGCCGGCCCGGCGGCGGCTCCCGGCGGGCAGGCACGCCCGGACGTGCAGGCGCTGGTGGTCCGGCGCGCGCGCCGCGAGTACCGGGTGCCGATCCGCGTTAGCGCGCTGGACCGGCGTGTCGGGTTCGAGGAGACCGTGCTTGGCTACACGCCCGAGGAGGCCGTTCGCGAGGCGAGCCGCTGCCTGGACTGCGACACGATCTGCAGCCTCTGCGTGGGGGTCTGCCCCAACATGGCGCTCATGACGTACGAGATGGAGCCGGTACGGGCCAGCCTGCCGACGCTGTCGGTGGTGGACGGGGCGATCGTCGCCACCGGATCCAGGCCGTTCGCGGTGGACCAGCGCCTGCAGATCGCGGTTCTCACCGACTTCTGCAACGAGTGCGGGAACTGCGTCACCGTCTGCCCCACGTCCGGCAAGCCGTACGTGGACAAGCCGCGGCTCTACCTGGACCGCGCCGACTTCGAGGCGCAGGACTCGAACGCGTACATGCTGCTCGGCAACGGGGTCATCGAGGCGCGCGTGGAGGGCCGGACCCACCGGCTCGCGGTCAACGGGCGTCTCGAGTACACGGCGCCGCAGTTCCGGGCCACCCTCGACCGTGACACGTTCGCGCTGCTGGACGCGACGCCGACGGGGGCCGCCGATGGCGAGACGCTCTCGCTCGAACCGGCGGCGGTGATGGCGACGGTGCTCGCTGGCGTGACGGGGTCCATGCCCCACATCCCGACGGCGGCCACGGGCGGCACGCGGGTGCCGGCACCGCGCATGCCGGCCTGATCGACGGGGCGGCTCGGCCGTGACCGGCCGGGCGGCCCGCCGTGATTGACGGGGCGGCTCGGCCGTGACCGGCCGGGCGGCGCGCCCGCCTTGGCCGCGAGTCGCACTGTCGCGCCGGCTGTCGAGGAACCGGCCTGCTCAGCCAGCCGGTTCCTCCAGGTCGCGCGCCCAGTCCGGGAAGCGGAAGCGCATCGCGCGGTTCAGTACCCCGCCGTGCCCGAGCGACGCCGCCATCCGCGTGCTGGCACGCTCGCCGGTGAGCAGCCTGGGCAGCAGCAGGTCCGCGGCCGTGGCCCGCGAGTACGCGCCGCAGGTGGGCAGCCCGAGGACATCGGCCGCGCCCACGCGCGCCAGCCACGCCATCGACCCGGGGTGCGCCGGTACCCCGTGCCGTACGATGTGCCCCCCCAGCCGGCCGATCGCCAGGAAGAAGGGGTCGGTCGGGTCGGTCGAGGCCGCGCCGGCGGTGAGGACCACGTCTGCCCGGCCGCGACCCCGCACGAGCGGGCCCAGCGCTTCCTCCACGGCCCCTCTGTCGTCCTCGACGTAGCGGATCGCCAGCAGGCGGGCGCCCATCGACGCCACCCGCGCGAGGATCCCGCGCTCGAAGCGCTCGCGCGCCACCGGGCGTACCGACTCCTTGACCACCACGGCCACCCGCCGCGGAGTGAACGGCGCGACCGTGACCAGCGGGCCGGCCCGGCCGCAGATCGCGAGCCCGCGCTCGAGCGTGGTTCGATCCACGAGGTGCGGCCCGATCTTGACGCTCCCCACGAGGTCACCGGCGCGAACCACCTGGCCGTCGTAGAGCGTGAACACC
>JAKAHX010000208.1 GCA_021814735.1 Chloroflexota bacterium
TCGGGTTGCCGTACCTCTCCTACGCCTCCGCCATCGAGCCGGACCCCGCGGCGGGCACCGTCCGCGTCCGGCGCATCAGCCCCACCGGCTATCACCTGCTCGAGGCTCGGATGCCGGCGCTCGTGGCGGGCACCCAGCTGCTGGGCGAGCCGCGCTACCCGTCGCTGCGCGGGATCATGCAGGCCCGATCCAAGCAGATCGCCACCTGGTCGCTGGCGGACCTCGGTATCGACCCGGCCTCGGTGGGGACGCCCGCCGCGTGGAGTGCCGTGCTCGCCGCCACGCCGCCCGCGCAGCGCGCCGGAGCCATCGTCGTACGGGAGGCGCCCGACGTGGCCGCGGAGCGCATCGTCGAGTTCCTCGCGGCACGGAGGCTCATCTGATGACCGGCGCCATCTGGGCCGTCTGCGATATCGTCGATGGCCTCCCGACGCGGCACGGCCGCGAGCTTGCCACCCTGGCCTGGGCCCTGGGCCGCGCCGGATCGCGGCCCACCGCCTCGGTGGTCGTCGGGTCCGGCGCATCGGCGGCGGCCGAGGCACTTGCCGCCCACGGGCCCGACGTGCTCGTGGTGGACGTGGATCCCGGCCAGCGACCGACCGCGGCCGTCGCGGCGGAGCGCGTCGCGGCGCTGATCCGGGAGCGACAGCCGGCATACGTGCTGCTCGGCACCTCCGACGACGGGCGCGACACGGCCGGCATTCTGCAGGCGCTCCTCGAGTGGGGTGCGCTGGTGAACGTCTCGGGGGTGCGCTGGAGCGATGGCGGGCCGGTGGCCGAGGTCAGCGTCTTCGGCGGACGGCTGGTGACCGAGAGCCGCCTGACGCAGGACCACGGCCTGATCACCGTCCGTCCGAGCGCCGTGGCCGCCGAGGCCGCCGAGCGGCCGGGCAGCATCGAGCGCATCGACCCGCCGCCGGGCGCTGACCTCGCCCCGGTGCGCGTGGTGGACCGGGTGGTCGAGGCGTCGGCCGCCGTCTCGATCGAGGAGGCGAGCGTGATCGTGGCCGGTGGCCGCGGGGTCGGAGGGCCCGAGGGGTTCGGGGTCGTCCGGGACCTCGCGGACGCGCTGGGTGGCGCCGTGGGCGCCACGCGCGCGGTGGTCGATTCCGGGTGGATCGGCTACGCGCACCAGATCGGCCAGACCGGCAAGAGCGTCAAGCCGCAGCTGTACGTCGCGGCCGGGATCAGCGGGGCCATCCAGCACAAGGTCGGCATGCAGACCTCCGGCACCATCGTGGCGATCAACAAGGACCCGGACGCCCCCATCGCGGAGTTCGCGGACCTGATGGTGGTCGGTGACCTGTTCGAGATCCTGCCGCGGTTGACCGCGGCCATCCGGGCGCGCCGCGGGTGACATACGGATGACGGTCAGCGTGGATCTCCTGGTGATCGTCCCGCTGCTGCTGGTCGCCCTCATCGGGGTCGGCCTCGCGCTCTTCCTGCAGCGCGCGTCGGGGGCCCTGCGCGCCACGCGCCAGGCGGAACGGTTCCAGCAGGAGTCCGCGTCGCTCGGGGCGCGGCTGGACGCCGTGCTCGACGTGATCATCGAGCGGGTCGACGCGGTCCGCCGCCACGAGGCGGACGCAGCGACCGTCGTGGACGATCTCGCCTCGGCGATGGCCGCCCTCGACCAGGGGGTCACCGACGCCATGGAACTCCAGGCGCCCGCCCGGCTGGCCCGGAGCCGGGAGGGGATCCTGGCCGAGGTCGCCCATGCGCAGCGGGCACTGGCCATGGTGCAGCACGGCTGCGAGATCGCCTTGGGCCCCCGCGCGCGGTCGCGCTCCACCGAGGCGGAGATCTCCATCAAGCGCGGGTACCTCAACCTGCTCCATGCCCGCGAGGCGCTGTCCGGGCACGTGGCTGACCTGGCCGAGGCCCGGGACCCGGCCCAGGCCGCCTGGCGCACCTTCCGGGTCTGAGCGCATCCTGGCGCCCCCGGCCAGGCGGGCGCCAGGATGCGGGGCCGTCCGGGGCCGTCCCCGGCCCCGGCGCGGGCACCGGTGGTACGCTCGACATCCAGAGGCCGGCCGCCGGGCCGGACGGCCAACCCGAGGCACTGCATGCGCTGCCCCGCCTGCGGCGAACGCGACACCCGCGTGATCGACTCGCGCGACCTGGACGACGGTGCGACCATCCGGCGCCGCCGGGAGTGCACGCGGTGCGGCATGCGGTTCACCACCCACGAGCGGGTCGAGGCGGCGCGCCTGGTGGTGGTCAAGCGCGACGGGCGCCGCGAGGAGTTCGACCGCGAGAAGCTCGCCGCCGGCCTCCAGAAGGCGCTCACCCGACGCCCCGTGCCGGAACGCGCTGCCGAGATGGCCGCGGAGTCGATCGAGGCGGAGCTCCGCGCCGGGGGGATCGCCGAGGTGCCCTCCCAGCGGATCGGCACGATGGCCATGGACCGCCTGCGGGCGCTGGACCAGATCGCGTACATCCGCTTCGCCAGCGTGTACCAGTCGTTCGAGGACATCGAGCAGCTCAAGCGCGAGGTGGACGGGCTGCTCTCGGCGCGGGCTGCGTCGGCTCCCGGCGCGAAGGGCGGCTGACCGTGGCCGTGCTCTCGGACCGGGACATCCGGGCGGCACTAGAGGCCCGCCGGATCCGCATCGACCCGTACGACCCGGAGAGCCTCCAGCCCTCCTCGGTGGACCTCCACCTGGACCGCGAGTTCCGGGTCTTCCGCAGCAACCGCTACGCCTACATCGACGTGCGCATCCCGCAGCCCGACCTCACCGAGCTCATCCGTATCGAGAACGACGCGCCGTTCATCCTGCACCCGGGCGAGTTCGTGCTGGGCCAGACCCTCGAGTGGGTGGAGCTGTCGGACGACCTGGTGGCCCGCCTGGAGGGCAAGTCGAGCCTGGGGCGGCTGGGGCTGCTCATCCACTCCACCGCGGGCTACGTCGACCCCGGCTGGAAGGGGACCCTGACGCTCGAGCTGTCGAACGTGGCGAACCTGCCCATCACGCTGTACTGCGGCATGAAGATCGGCCAGATCAGCTTCTTCCGCATGACCAGCCCGGTCGAGCGGCCGTACGGCAGCCCGTCGCTGAAGTCGAAGTACCAGGGGCAGGACACCCCCACCGCATCCGAGTTCTACCGGGATTTCGAGAAGGAGCGCCGCCTCGGGCCACGCTCGAGGCGGCCGTGACGAGGCCACTGGCAGCAGGGGAGCACGCATGACCATCCGCGAGGGCACTGCCTGGTCCGCCGACCTGGGGGGCGGCGCGCGCATCGCGCTCGTCCAGGCCGGGACGTTCCGTTCCGATGCCGGGACGCTCTTCGGCCCGGTACCCCGCTTCATGTGGCAGGGCCTGGTCGCCGACGAGATCGACGCGAACGGGTCGCTGCTGCAGGCGCTCAACTGCCTGCTGGTGGAGACGCCCGGCGGCCGGGTCCTGGTCGAGACCGGGATCGGCGAGCGTTCCGACGAGAAGATGCGCGAGCGGCGCGGGATCCAGGGCCCGCCCGTCCTGCCGGCACTGCGACGCGCGGGGTTCGACCCAGGCACCGTGGACGTGGTGGCCCTCAGCCACCTGCACTTCGACCACGCCGGCGGCCTGCTCGCGCAGGACGGGTCGGCGGCGTTCCCGCGCGCCCGTGTCGCGGCGCAGCGGATGGAGTGGGAGTTCGCCCTCGGCGACAACCCGCGGCTGCAGGCGAGCTACGACCAGGGCGAACTCCGGCTGATCGAGCAGGCGGGCTGGGCCGGCGCCGTGGACGGCGAGGCGGAACTCGTGCCGGGCGTGACCGCGATCCGGACCGGCGGCCATTCGGGCGGTCACCAGGCGGTGGTGATCCGCGGCCGCGACCGCACGGTCGGCTTCTTCGGCGACCTGTTCATGCGCCCCTGGAGCGCCAACCCGCGCTGGGTCACCTCGTTCGACGATTTCCCGCTCACCAGTGTCGAGGTGAAGGTGGCGCTCTTCCGCCGCGCGGTGGAGGAGGGGTGGACGGTGGTCCTCTCCCACGAGGCGGACACGCCCGTGGGTCGGCTCCGCGCGGACCGCGACCGCTATCGGTTCGAGCCGCTGTAGGCCTGGAGGCGCGCCCGGCCCGCCGGGCGGCAAGTCGGCGGGTGCCGATCCAGTCGGCTACGGGAGGGAGGGCTGGGCCGTCTGCCCAGCCGAGACCAGCAGCGGCGCCAGGAACTGCTCCGCCTGGGCTCGTGTCAGCGGGCCGTTCCAGACCGCGCGCACGAGCCCCTGCCGGTCGATGAAGACCTGGGTGGGGAGCCCGTAGACGTGGTACGCGCGGTAGACCGCGGATGTCCCGTCGAACCCGATCGG
>JAKAHX010000209.1 GCA_021814735.1 Chloroflexota bacterium
GGCGGTCCACGCCCCAGAGTTCGGTCGGTGTCAGCCCCAGGAACCGCAGGGCCCGGCGGTATTCCTCCACCAGGGTCACGTCGCTGACCGTCCGGTCGTCCGTGGAGAGCGTCACGGGGACGCCGGCCCGGAGCAGGCGGGGGAGGGGGTGGTCCCCGAGGCTCGGCACCACCGACGCCTGGACGTTGCTGGATGGGCACAGGTCCAGGGTGATGCCGCGGTCCCGAAGCTCGGCGACGAGCGCAGGGTCGTCGATCGCGGGCGAGCCGTGGGCGATCCGCGAGGGATGCAGGTCCAGCGCCCGCCGCACCTGGGGCGCGCCGCCCCATTCGCCGGCGTGCACGGTGATCCCCAGGCCGGCCCCGCGCGCGATCTCGATGGCGCCGCGGTGGACCACGGGGTCGGCGCCGGCTGCCTCCGGGCCGGCGAGATCGAAACCGGTGAGCCACTCCCCGGCGAACCGCGCGGCGGCCCGGGCCACCGCCTCGTTGTCGCTCGGCTCGTGGATGCGCATCGCGACCGCGATCAGGCGGACGGCGATGCGCGGCGCGCCATCGACCGCCGCCCTGCCGTGACCGTCGCCGGCCATCGGCGGGACACCGGTGCCATCGGCCGCGGCCGCCGGCCCGTCGTGACCGTCCGCCGCGACCGCCGCGACCCCGTCCCGGGCTCCAGCTACGACGGCGGCGATTCCATCGTCCAGTCGAAGCCCGCGGGCCACGTGCAGCGCGGGGGCCCAGCGGATCTCGACGTACCGCGTGCCGTCGGCGGCGACATCCTGCACGAGCTCCGAGGTGACCCGCTGCAGCGACTCGGCGTCCTGGAGGAGCGCGATCGGCAGGTCGAAGGCGCGCAGCAGGTCGGCCTGGTCGAGTGCCCGTTCGGGCCCCCGCAGTCGGGCGCGCATGCCGGCCAGGTCCAGCGCCTCGTCCAGCCCGCGCTCGCGGGCGAGCTCGAGCGCGGTGTCCGGGCGAAGCGAGCCATCAAGGTGCAGGTGCAGCTCGGCCTTGGGCATGCGACGCAGCAGTGCGTCCAGCCCGGGAGCGAGGCCGGGTCGAGGAGGCGCCGGGTTCGCTGGCCGCTCCATGAAGCGATGGTAGCGCGCGGCCATGGCGGAAACGCGCGATAGACTCGGCGGATGCAGGGACGCTGGCGCCGCTCCGGCCGACGGCTGCTGCTCGGCCTGGTCTGGCTGGCCGTGGTCCTGCTCGTGTCCGCCGGTGGCGCCGGGCTGGTCGTCAGCGCCGACCACCTGCCCGGAGACGCGACTCGCCCGGAGCGGACCTGGACCCAGGACGTGGCCTTCCAGTCGCGGATCGAGGCCCTGGGCCCTGCCTACGACGCGCTCTCCGGTGACGTCGGCCAGCTCGGGAACGCGGCGCGCAGCGCGCTGGTCGACCTGGTCGCGCGCCGCACCGATCTCCTGGCCACCGACCTGTCGACCGGCGACGGGCTCCTGGCGTCGATCGACGCGAAGGTGGCAGCACTCCACCAGGCGCTCGCGGCGGTCCAGGGATCCGCCGATCCGGCGCTGCTCGGGAACCGCTCGCAGGCGATGCTCTCCGCGGCGCAGGCGGCGCTCCAGACCACGGCGCCCCTGCCGGACGACTGGCGCAGCCTCGCCGACCAGGCGCTGCCGGCGACCCAGCTGGTGGACGTGCTGCAGCGCCACGATGACCTGGTCTTCGCGGCAACCCAGCAGGCCAGGGCGGCGCGGTACGCGTCGGCACTCGCCATGCTCAGCCAGGCGAGCGCCCAGCTCGACCGGGCGCGGGCCACCCGGGACGCGCTCGCCGGCCGCGCCGACGTCTCCACGCTGACCACCTACATCGACCGGATGAGCGCCTACGACCGCGCCCTCGCGGCGCTGTACGGGAACCTGGAGCAGACCGGCGGCCGGCTCACCGCGCAGGGCCGGCAGCTGGTGGCCCGTGTCTCGGCGGCGCAGCAGCTGCTCCCGCCCGACACCCGGGCCATCGTCGTGATCATGGGGGAGATTGCCCAGGCCGGCCTGAACCAGGCGGCGATCGCGATCGAGGTGGCGCGCGGCGACCTCGGGAACGCGGTCGCGGCGCTACACTTCGGCGGCTGACACCGCGCCCCCCCGCTCGCACCGTCAGCACCCGCGCGGCGTGACGCGCCCAACCGGCGGTCGTGGCCCGCGCCCACACGAGGAGCCCGTTCGCATGCAGATCCGGGTCGTCTCCGAGCAGCCATGGTCCGTGAGTGCCGATCTCCTGGCCGTGCCCATCCTGGCGGGCGAGCCCCAGTCCGCCGACGCGGCGGTGCTGGCCGAGCTCGATCGCAGGCTGGGTGGCACGATCGCCGAGTACCGGCGCTTCGGCGAGGTGGCAGACGCCCCGTTCCGGCGGGTGCTGCTGCGGGGGCAGGACCTTGGCGCCCCGTGGGTCCTCGCCGCGGGTGCGGGTCCGGCGGCCGAGTTCGACGGGCTGGCGGCGTACCGGTTCGCGGCCTCCATCGAGCGACGGCTCGCCGGGACCACGGCCGCCCGCCTGGCGATCTGGCTCCCCCGCGCGTTCCTGGATCGGCCCGGCCTCGAGCCGGCCGACCTGGCCATGCTGGTGGTGCGCGGGGTGGTGGAGGGCGCCTACGACCCGGCCGCGCTGTACCGCAACGACTACCACGACGCCCCGCCGCAGCTCGACGCGCTCGTGCTCGTCGCGCCGGGCGCCGACGTCGCCGCGCTGCAGGCAGCGGCCGAGCGCGGTGCCACCATCGGCGAAGGGGCGCGGATCGCTCGCGACCTGGCGAACCGGGCGTCCAACGACGTGAGCCCGGAGGTGCTGGCGGACGCGGCCACCGACCTGGCGCGGGCCAACGGGCTCTCCGTCGACGTGATCGGCCCGGAGCGCGCGGCCGAGCTGGGGATGGGGATGTTCCTGGCCGTCGGGCGCGGCAGTGACAACCCGCCGCGGCTGGTCGTGCTCCGGAACGGCCGCGAGGGCGCGCTGGACGCCGAGGGCCGGCTGCTCGCCATGGTGGGCAAGGGTGTCACCTTCGACACGGGGGGGATCTCGATCAAGCCGGCCGACCGGATGGAAGAGATGAAGATGGACAAGACCGGCGCCTGCACGGTCATCGCGGCCATCGTCACCGCGCACCGGCTCGCCCCCGACCTGCCGCTCCTGGCCCTCGCGCCGGCGGTGGAGAACATGCCCGGCCCGCACTCCACGCGCCCCGGCGACATCGTGCGCGCGCTGAACGGCAAGACCGTCGAGGTGCAGAACACGGATGCCGAGGGCCGGTTGATCCTGGGCGACGCGCTCACCTACGCCGAGCGGCTGGGGGCAACCCACCTGGTGGACGTCGCCACGCTCACCGGTGCCGTGGAGCGCGCCTTCGGCAAGCAGATCACGGGTGCGTTCGGGACGCCACAGTCCTGGTTTGACGCGGTGGTGGCGGCAGGGGCCCGCCAGGCCGAGCGCTACTGGCAGGTCCCGCTCGTGGACGACTACGTGCGCGACATGGAGAGCTGGTACGCCGACATGCAGAACAGCGGCCCCGCCGAGGGCTCGCTGGTGCGGAGCGGGCTTTTCCTGCGCGAGTTCCGTACGCGGCCGTGGGCCCACCTCGACATCGGCGGCAGCGCGTACCTCCGGAAGGAGACGGCGTGGGCCCCGCGGGGTGCCACGGGCGTGACGCACGCGACGCTGGTGCAGCTCGCGCTGGAGGGCGTGGCCCAGGGCTGAGCCGGTCCCGGACCTGCGGCAGCCGCGACCAGGACCACCGGCGGGTTGTCTGCGCGCACCGGGGCAGGCACCATCCGCGCGTGGTTGCGACCCTGACCTGGCTGCCAGCCGCTGCGCTCGGCCTCGCCGGCGCCGTGTTCGGCATCCTCGCGGACCGCCTCGCGGCCCGCTGGCCGGACCACGAGACGCCGGGGATCCGGTCGCCCGACTGGCGGACGGGCCTGGTGGTCCTGCTCTCCGCCGCCGCGTTCGCCGCGCTCCCGGCCCGGTTCGGCTCGGGGCGGGACCTCCTGCTGGCCAGCGTCTTCTTGGCTGCGCTGGTGGTCCTGCTGGCGACCGACCTCGACCAGCGCCTCCTGCCCGACGAGCTGACCCTACCGCTGATCCCGGCCACGCTGCTCGTGCTCCTGGCGGGCTGGAACCCGGTGCTGGCGGACAAGCAGCTCGGCGTGGCGAGCGGCCTCGCGGCGGCGATCCTCGCGCCGCTCTTCCTGGGGGTGACCGGGGCGCTCTTCCGCGGCGCCCTCGGGATGGGCGACCTGAAGCTCGCGGTCAGCCTGGGGC
>JAKAHX010000210.1:0-2187 GCA_021814735.1 Chloroflexota bacterium
CCAGCTCGTCGTCGAGCTCGGCCAGCACCTGGGCGCCGGTGAAGTCCACGTCGTCGATCCCGATGGCCTCGATAACCAGCGCGCGGATGGGCTCGCCGGCGTCGCTGATGACCGCGCGGACGCGGGCCGCGAAGTGCTGCGCGTTGGCGTAGAAGAGCGGAGCGTCGTACCTGAAGACGCGCACGCCCGTGGGCAGCGTGGCACCGGGGTCGTGCCGCTGGGAGACCCACACGCCCTCGGGCCCCGGCAGCCGGATGAGCACGGCGTCGTGCGGCCTGGCGCTCAGATAGATGCGGCGTAGCAGGGCCAGCGCGATCGCCAGGTAGATCCCCTGCTCGATCCCGACCAGCGCCACGACGAGCAGCGTGATGACCGCGATCGCCCACTCCGCGCGACTGTACCGTGCCACCGTCGCAAGGTCGCGCCACTTCACGAGCTTCACGCCGACGGCCACGAGGATCCCGCCGAGCGTGGCCTCCGGGAGGTCGGCGAGCAGCCCGGTCGCCGCCAGCAGCACCGCCGCCACCAGCAGACCGGCAGTCAGGTTCACCACCTGGCTTCGGCCGTTGGACGCGGCGACCACGCCTGTCCGCGTGGGGCTGGCATCCAGGGCGAAGCTGCCAAACATGCCGGAGACGACGCTCGCCGCGCCGACGGCAACGAACTCCCGGTCCACCCGGACGTCATATCCGCCAGCCACGGCGAAGCCCCGCGCGGTGGCCGCGGTCTGGGCGAGCACGATGAAGAAAATGGGGATCGCGATGGGGACCAGGGAACTCACGTCGGACGGGCTCATGGCGGGGAGGGCGATCGACGGCAGGCCCGCGGGCAGGGCCCCGACCACCGCGACGCCATGCCGGCCCAGGTCGAACACCGCGACCGCGAGCAGGGACCCCAGGACGGCGACCAGGGCTCCCGGAAAGCGGGGGCCCAGACGCTCGCCACCGACGACGATCACCAGGACCGCGAGCCCGATCGCCAGCGTGAGCACGTTGGTGCTGGGCAGGTCGCGCACCAGCCCTGCCAGGCTCGCCAGCGTGCCGCCCGACACCGACGGGATGCCCAGCAGCACGTGGAGCTGGCCCACCACCACCGTGATCCCGATGCCGGACAGGAAGCCGGACATCACGGGGCGCGAGAGCAGGTCCGCCAGGAAGCCCAGGCGTGCCACGCCTGCCACGAGCACGGCGAGGCCCACGAGCAACCCCAGGAGCACCACGCGTGCCGGGTAGTCCGGGCTGGAGAGGGCGACGATCGAGCCGACGCCCACCGCGATCATCGGGTTGATCGTGGAGTCCGGGCCGATGGAGAGCTGCCGCGAGGTCGAGAAGAGCACGGCGCCCAGCGCGCCCGCCAGGAAGGCATAGAGCCCCGTGATGGGCGGCATGGCCGCCAGTTTCGCATCGGCCATGCTCTCCGGGACGCAGATGGCGGCGAGGGTCAGGCCGGCGAGGAGATCCGTCCCGAGCCAGGCGCGCGCGTACCCGCGAAGGCTGGGGAGGAAGAGGCCCCTCACGTCCATGGCGCCGCTCCCGCAGTCGAGTCCCGGGTCACCAACCGTCCCGGCAGGCGTGAGCAGATCGGGAAGTGGCTCCGGCGGCAGGACTCGAACCTGCGACCAAGCGGTTAACAGCCGCCCGCTCTACCGACTGAGCTACGCCGGATCGGCAACCGCCGGAGTATAGCCGACCGACCGCCGGGCGGGCGCGCGCGGATGGTGCAGGCCCCGGCCAGCGCCTCGGCCGTCGATCAGGGCAACAGCGCGATCGGGTTGGTGAAGGCCCAGGGCTCGCCGAACCGCCAGGCCTCGACCCGGTACGACCCAGGGCCGGGCGTATCCACCACGAGTGTCCGGCCGTGGGTCCGCGCGATCTCCTCGCCATCCCGGAGGACCCGGAGCGACGCCGGCAGCGGGCTCGTCACCCGCACCTGTACGTCCCCGGGCTGCCATCGCAACCACGCGCCGGGGCCCGCGCGCCGGCCGCCGGAGTCCTCCGCGGTGAGCTCGAGGCCCAGCGCGTCGCCCAGCCGGCGGTTGGCGAAGTAGAGGCGCCCCTCCCCGATCGCCCGCAGGATGGCGGCCCGTGCCGGCGCCAGGTCCGCGGGGAGCGGCTCGTCGAGCAGCAGGTAGTTGGTGAACGCCCGGAACACCTGGACGTACGGGAAGATCGTCCAGGTCCGGCCGAA
>JAKAHX010000210.1:2287-4268 GCA_021814735.1 Chloroflexota bacterium
GCGAGGGTGTTGTGGTCGGTCATCCCGATCCACTCGAGCCCGGCCCGGCGGGCGTCGCGGGCGATCTCGTCGAGCGTCCCGGTCCCGTCGCTGAAGACCGAGTGGATGTGGAGGGCCCCGGGGCTGTGGTGCGGCACGAACCTATACTACGGGCCCATGACGAACGAACGGCGCCACGGGGACCCGCCGCCGGCGACGGGCGGGGCTGGAACGCTCGGCGAACCCGCCGACGACGACTGGCTGCGGGAGACCCCGATCTCGGAGCGCGTGGTGTACCGCGGCCATTACCTGACCTTCCGGGTGGACACCATCCGCCACGCGGACGGCGTGGAGCGGGAGCGCGAACTGGTCCTCCACCCCGGGGCCGTGGCGATCGTCGCGCTGCACGGCGACGACGTGCTGATGATCCGGCAGTGGCGACACGCCACGGGCGGGGCGCTGCTCGAGATCCCGGCGGGGACCATCGACGTGCTCGCGGACGGCAGCCTCGAAGACCCGGCCGTCTGCGCCGCCCGCGAACTGTCCGAGGAGACCGGGATGCGCGCCGCCCGCTGGCGCGACCTTGGGGCGTTCTGGACGGCGCCCGGGTTCACCGACGAGCACATGCACCTGTACCTGGCGCAGGACCTCTCACCGGACGACGACTCCACGGGGCCGGAGCCGGACGAGCACCTGCGACTGGTCCGTCGTCCCTGGCGCGAGGCCGTGGCGGCCGCCGAGCGGGGCGAGATCGAGGACGCGAAGTCGCTGGTGGGCCTGCTGCGGCTGGCGCGCATGGCCGAGCGCGGCGAACTCTGAGGCCACAGCGCGGCAGCGCTCGAGGACGAGCCGCCCAGCGCCGCGCGCGAGGACAGCCGCAACCGCCTCGCCCGACAGCGCTGCCTGCGGGGGCGCACCTCCCCTAGAGCAGCGTGGGCGGTCGGTTGCCCTCCAGGCGATCCAGTGCATTGCGGTAGAGCCGCGACTCGGGCGCAAGGGCGACGGCAAGCCGCAGGTGCGTCCGCGCCTCGTCCTGTCGGCCCAGCTGCTTGAGGCTCTGGCCGAGCGCGAAGTGCGCGTACGGCAGGGACGGATCGATCTCCAGGAGATCCTCGAACGTGGCCGCTGCCCGCTCATGCTGGCCGCTGTTGTAGTACGCGCGGCCCAGCGCCTCGAGGATGGACCCCCGGCGCGGCTCCAGGCCGGCCGCCCGCTGCAGCAGCACCGCGGCCTGGGCGTAGTGGCGGCGGCCCATGAGCGCCCTGCCGCGCTGGAGGAGCCCGTATGGCGTCTCGCGTTCCAGGAGCGCATCGACCGCGCGCTGCTCTGACCGCGTCAGGCCACCGCGCCCGTCCTTCGTCGATGTCTCCTCGGGAGGGACAGGCGCCTCGTCCGGCACCGCGCCATCATCGGGGGCGCCGCCTCGGGGCTCGCCCCGGGGCTCGCTGTCGCGGGTGCGCGCCGGATTCTCTGCGCCGCCGGTGTCGCGCTCCTGCCGCTCGTCGTCCGATCCATCGTTCGTGGTGCCGTGGTCGCGAGGGTTCATCGGCACAATCCTCGCACGCATCGGCAACGAGGGTCCGTGGACCGACCGGCGAGCCCGGGAACCGACCGCCGGGCCGCAGCCCGGAGCGCCCTGCCGCCGGCGGGCCGACTCAGCTTCCGCTGCCGGCAGGCCGACCTCAGCCGCCGGCCAGGCCGCCTCCGTCGACGACCAGCGTGGTGCCCGTGACGAACGCCGCCTCGTCGGAGGCAAGATAGAGGATCGCGGCGGCGATCTCGTCCGGGCTGCCGACGCGCCCGAGCGGCCGACCCCTGGCCGAGCCGGCCAGCCCGTCCTCCACCCGTTCGCCGAGCTGGTGGAACTCGTCGCGCAGCAGGGGCGTGTCCGTGTCCCCCGGGCAGACGCAGTTCACGCGGATGCCGTCGGGGCCGTGGTCGATCGCGAGCGCGCGCGTCAGGTTCGCCACCGCGGCCTTGGTGGCCGCGTAGCTGACGGCGC
>JAKAHX010000211.1 GCA_021814735.1 Chloroflexota bacterium
GCCGCCGGCGGACGTTCGCCCGACACGGCAAGGCCGGTCGATGCTCGCGACTCGGGCGGCTGTCCGGCTGGCTGCGAGCCGGGCCATGGCGCTGCCCCGGCTCGCGGGACGGATGCCACGGCGGGCATCGGCGCCGCCGGCGCGGCGAGCCACCCGTCCGCGCCCACGTCCGGGACACGGGTCTCATCGGCCCTCGTGTCCTCGTCCCGGACCACGGCCCCGGCGGCCGGCGTCTCCTTCCCGTCCCCCCGTTCCGCGCTCGACGCCGCGCGCGCGGCGCGCGCGTCGATCAGGACCTGCGGCAGGTTGGCCATGTCGGCGACGAGCGTCTCCCTGAGGGCGGCCTGCCTGAAGGCCGCGGCTGGATGGTACATCGCGTAGGCGACCGCGGAGGGCGCTCCGGACGCCGGGTCGACCGGCCGGACCGTCCCGTGGGCGGAGGAGATCTTCGCCCCCGGCATGAACGTGGCCAGCGAGAACCGCCCGAGCGTGACGATCACGGCCGGGTCGAGGAGCGCGAGCTGGCGACGCAGGTAGCCGGCACATGCCGCGATCTCGTCCGGCTCGGGGTCGCGGTTGCCGGGCGGGCGGCACTTCACGACGTTGGTGATGAAGACCTCGTCGCGGCGCCATCCCACCAGGTCGAGCAGCTCCTCCAAGAGACCCCCGGCGGCCCCGACGAAGGGCCGGCCCTGCTGGTCCTCGTTCTGGCCCGGTCCCTCCCCCACGAAGACCACCTCCGTGTCCGGGTGGCCCTCGCCGGGGACGGCGTGTGTTCGGCCGCGGTGCAGCCGGCAGGCGGTGCAGGCGCGGACTTCCTCGGCGATCGCCTCGAGCGCCGCCGCTCGCTCGGCGGGCGTCACGCGGCCCCGCCGGTCCGGAGGCGCCTCGGGCAGCGGCCCCGCACGGCTGCCTCAGGCCTGCGCGGCAGCGGCCCGCCGCGATGCGGCCGGCAGCCAGCCACGCGCCAGCAGGAGCTCCGCGATCTGCACCGCGTTGGTCGCGGCGCCCTTGCGCAGGTTGTCCGCCACCACCCAGAAGGCGAGGCCACGGCCGTCGGGCATCGACGCGTCCGCGCGGATGCGGCCCACGTACACCTCGTCGGTCCCGGCCGCGCTCGTGGCGAGTGGGTAGCGGTGCGCGCGCGGCTCGTCCACCACGACCACCCCCGGCGTCGCCGCGAAGAGAGCCCGCGCGTCCTCCGGGGTCAGCGGGTCGCGCGTCTCGACGTGCACCGCCTCCGAGTGCCCCACGAAGACCGGCACGCGGACGGCCGTGCAGGAGACCCGCAGGTCCGGCATGTGCAGGATCTTCCGGCTCTCGGTGACGACCTTCCACTCCTCCCTGGAGTAGCCGTTCTCCAGGAAGACGTCGATCTCGGGCAGCGCATTGAACCCGATCGGGTGCGGGTAGACGCGTGCCTCCTTGCGCGCCCCGGCGACGTGCGCGCGGACCTGCGCCTCCAGCTCGTCCACCGCCTTCTCGCCCGTGCCCGCCACCGCCTGGTACGTGTCGACGATGACGCGTTCGAGCCCTACCGCGTCGCGCAGGGCCATGAAGAGGGGCATCAGCTGCATGGTGGAGCAGTTGGGGTTCGCCACGATCCCCTCGTGGGCCGCCGCGTCGTCGTCGTTCACCCCGGCCACCACCAGCGGCACCCCCGGTTCCATCCGCCAGGCCGACGAATTGTCGACCACGACGCAGCCCCGACGCGCGGCCTCGGGCGCGAGCGCGCGGGAGACGGTGCCGCCGGCCGAGAAGAGGGCGACGTCCACGCCCTCGAACGCCCCGGGGGTCGCCTCGATCACCGGGTAGGTCCGGCCGTCCACCGTGAGCGTGGTGCCTGCCGAGCGGGCCGAGGCCATCGCCCGCAGCTCCCGGAACGGGAACGCGCGCTCGTGGAGGACGTGGATCATGGTCCGACCCACCAGCCCGGTCGCGCCGCAGACGGCGACGACGGGTCGTGGATCGGCTGGCTCGGTCTGGGGCATGGCGGTGCTGACTCCGTCTTGATGGGCGATGCGCCGATGATACCCCGCGTCCCCCGGCTCCCGGCGGTGGGGACCGACGCCCGCGGATGCCACGAGACCGGGACCCTGCGGCCCCGGTCTCGTGGCTGGCGCTGTTCCCGGCCCGCACCGCGGGCCGCCGGATCAGGCGTTCTGCCGCGCGAGATGTCGCTGCATGGCGGCCTTGCGCGAGAGGTTGATGCGGCCCTGCCGGTCGATCTCGGTGACCATCACCATGACCTCGTCGCCGATCGACACCACGTCCTCGACGCTGGGGACGTGGTAGTCGGCCAGCTCGCCGATCCGCACCAGCCCCTCCTTGCCGGGGAGGATCTCGACGAACGCCCCGAACGTCATGATGCGGGTGACCTTGCCGAGGTAGGTCGCGCCCACCTCCACGTCGCGCGTCAGCCCCTCGATGGTCTGGATGGCGCGGCGCAGGTTCTCGCCGTTCACGGCGGCGATCTCCACCGATCCGTCGTCCTCGACGTTGATCTCGGTGTTGGTGTCCTCCTGGATCTTGCGGATCATCGAGCCGCCCTTGCCGATGATGTCGCGGATCCGGTCCGGGTTGATCTTGATGGTGACGATGCGCGGGGCGAAGTCGCTCATCTGGGCGCGGCTCTCGGGCAGCACGTCGAGCATCTTGCCCAGGATGAAGAGGCGCGCCACGCGGGCCTTCTCGAGCCCGTCACGGATGATGGACTCGTTGATCCCCTTGATCTTGATGTCCATCTGCAGGGCGGTCACGCCGGCAGCGGTGCCGGTGACCTTGAAGTCCATGTCCCCGAACGCGTCCTCCTTGCCGAGGATGTCGGTGAGGACCGCGTAGCGGCCGTTGTCGCCGCTGACGAGGCCCATGGCTGCGCCGGCCACGGGCGCCTTGAGCGGGACGCCGGCGTCCATCAGGGCAAGGGTGGAGCCGCACGTCGAGGCCATCGACGTGGACCCGTTGGAGGTCACGCACTCGCTGACGAGCCGGATCACATAGGGGAACTCGTCCGCGGGCGGGAGGACGGGCACCAGTGCCCGCTCGGCGAGCGCGCCGTGCCCGATCTCGCGGCGGCCGGGGCCCCGCATCGGCTTGTTCTCACCGGTGCTGTAGGGCGGCATGTTGTAGTGGTGGATGTAGCGCTTGGACTCCTCGGGGCTGATCGTGTCGATCCGCTGCACGTCGGACGAGGGGCCCAGGGTGGCCACCGTCAGCGCCTGCGTCTGGCCACGGGTGAAGAGCCCGGAACCGTGGGCGCGTGGCAGCAGGCCCACCTCCACGGAGATCGGGCGGATCGTGTCGAGGTCGCGCCCGTCCATCCGGATCCCCTCCTCGAGGACCAGCTCGCGGACGGTCTTCTTGTGGATCAGCGTGGTGAGTGAGCGCGACAGGCGGACGTCCCGGCGGGCCGCCTCGAAGACCGCGTCGGCCCCCTCCTGGTCGCCGTCCCGTCGCATCCGGATCGACCGCGCCACCGCGTCATGGAAACGGTGGATGCGGCCCGGCAGGTCCTGCCCGAACCGGGCCACCAGTCCCGCGGTCGCCTGCGCGTCGGCCAGCGCGCGGTGGCTCGTCTCCTGCGCGACGCCGAAGAACCGCGCGAGGTCGCCCAGCTTGTAGCTCTCCTGGTCCGGGTAACCCTCGCGGGCAAGGACCAGCGTGTCCAGGTACTGGCCCGGCTGGTATCGGCTGCCGTCACCCGCCGCCGCCTCGAGGAACCCGAGGTCGAAGCCGACGTTGTGACCCACGAGCACCGCGTCGCCGGCGAACGCGCGGAACTGCCGCACGGCCTCCGCGGGGCCCGGCGCGCCGGCCACGTCGGCGTCGGTGATCCCGTGCATCTGGTTGCCCACGATGGGGCGGCCGGGGTTCACGAGCGTGGACCACTGGCCCACGACCTCGGTGCCGCGCAGCTTCAGCGCACCGATCTCCACCAGCTCGGACATCAGGGGATCGCGGCCAGTGGTCTCCACGTCCACCACGACCAGCTCGCGGCCCTGCTCGATGGCGGCCACGAAGTCGAGGACGCTCTCGGTGCCCGGCTCGAGATACGGGATGCGCTTGGCCTTGCCGACCTCCGCCCGGAGCTGCTCCTGCAGGTCGAGGATGGGGCCGAGGCTCCGGTGGCCGAAGACGATCGCGTCGGCCATAACGGCCTCGGGCAGGATCTTCGCGCCGGCCTCCACCATCATGATCGCGTCGCGCGTGCCGGAGACCACCAGGTCCAGCTCGGACTCGTCAAGCTGGCTCATGGTGGGGTTGAGCA
>JAKAHX010000212.1 GCA_021814735.1 Chloroflexota bacterium
CGCGACCGGCCCCACCGCCTGTCCCGGCGCCTGGCTGGAGACCTCGCCAGCCGGGAGCGGGGAGACGGCGACGGTACCGTCCGATCCGGGCATGCCGGCCGAGGGTGCCGCGAACCCAGGTGCCGCGGACCCAGGTGCCGCGGACCCAGGTGCGGGTGACCGGGGGGCCGCGGACCGGGCCGATGCGGCCACCGGCGATGCGACCGACCGGGCCGCGAAGCCCTGACGGGCGCCCGCCGGAGCGCCGACCACCCCGAGCACCCCGCCGCTCGTGACCCGGGCGCCGCCCACCTCGACCAGCACGAGGACCGCGATCACCAATACCAGCGCGCACACCCCGGCGCCGGCCACCAGCGCGCGAGCGGACGGCCGTGGGGGCGGAGGCGCGGCCGACGCGCGGGGCCCGGCCGGTCGAGCGGCGGGAGGCGAGGGCGACGCGAGCAGCGCCTGCCCGCGCGCGGCCCGGGGCGCGGCCGGCGCCGCAGGGTGGAGGGACAGGGACGCGGCCCGGGCGCTTGGCCGGATGGCGGCCAGCCGCTCGGCGATCCGGGGCGCCGAGCGCTCGATCTCCGCAGCGCGCTCGGCCGCGCGTGCGCGTTCCCGTCGCAGCCGCGCGATGCGCCGCAGCGCCGCGAGCAGCAGGAGGCCACCCGCGAAGAACGCCAGCGTCGCGAGGATCGCCGGGATCGTGCCCATCACTCCCCCTCGGCCCGGTGCACGCTCCTGGGCCAAGTGCGCACCCCGGGGGCCCGCTGCGCAGCAGCCGGTCCGGAGACGGCTGCGTGGTCAGGGCCCGCACACCCACCGGGGACGCCCCCGGGCCTGGTGCGCGCACGCACCGTGCGATCCTACGCGACCCGCCTGAAGCCGTCAGGCCTTCAAATCGGGGAAGTCCTCGTCCCAGTACTCCCGGTCGCCCCGGGTGAAGGGTTGGGACCGCTCCTGCTCCAGTCCCCGCAGCTCGACGCGCCGGATCTTGCCGGAGATGGTCTTGGGCAGGTCGGAGAACTCGATGCGGCGGACCCGCTTGTACGGCGCGAGGTGCTCACGGCAGAACCGAAGGACGTCGCGCGCGAGCTCGGGCGATGCCGTGTAGCCCGCGCGGAGCGTGATGAACGCCTTGGGCACCGCGAGGCGCAGGGGATCCGGACTGGGGACCACCGCGGCCTCCGCCACGGCGGGATGCTCGATCAGGACACTCTCCAGCTCGAACGGGCTGATCCGGTAGTCGCTTGCCTTGAAGACGTCGTCGGCGCGTCCCACGTAGGTGAAGTAGCCGTCGCCGTCGCGGCTGGCCACGTCGCCGGTGTGGTAGTAGCCGTCGCGCATCATGTCGGCGGTCCGCTCCGGGTCGTCCTGGTAGCCGGGCGTCAGACCGACCGGTCGGGCGGCCAGGTCGATGGAGATCTCGCCCTCCGCGGCCGGGCGCCCATCGACGTCGAGCAGCTCGATCCGGTAGCCGGGGAGCGGGCGCCCCATGGAACCGGGCTTGACCGGCTGCCCGGGCGAGTTACCGATCTGCGCCGTGGTCTCCGTCTGGCCGTAGCCGTCCCGGATGGTGATCCCCCACGCCTGGCGCACGCGGTCGATCACCTCGGGATTGAGGGGCTCCCCAGCCCCGACCAGCTCGCGCAGGCGCGTGGTCCACGTGGCCAGGTCCTGCCCGATGAGCATGCGCCAGACCGTCGGCGGGGCACAGAGCGTCTCGACGCCGTAGCGGACCAGCGCATCCAGGACGCGACGGGCGTCGAAGCGCGCGTACTCGAACTGGAAGATGGTCGCCTCCGCGTTCCACGGCGCGAAGAAGCTGCTCCAGGCGTGCTTGGCCCATCCCGGCGAGGAGATGTTCCAGTGGAGGTCGCCCGGCTGCAGACCGATCCAGTACATCGTCGAGAGGTGGCCGACCGGGTAACTCCTGTGGGTGTGCTCCACGAGCTTGGGCCGGGCGGTGGTCCCGGAGGTGAAGTACAGGAGCAGCGTGTCGTCCGCGCGAGTGATGCCATCGGGCCGGAACTGGGCCGGCTCGGCACCCCAGGCCGCGTAGTCGAGCCAGCCCGCCACGTTGCCGCCGACGGCGATGCGGGTCACGCCCTGCGGCACGGCACTGAACTTGCCGGCCTCCGGGGCCCAGGCAACCACGTGGCGGACCCCGCCCCGCTCGACCCGGTCGCGGACGTCCTCCGGCGTGAGGAGCGTGGCGGCCGGGATGATCACCGCCCCGACCTTCATCGCCGCCAGCAGCACCTCCCACAGCTCCGGCGTGTTGGGGAGCATCAGGAGAAGCCGGTCGCCGCGGGCCACGCCGAGACGGCGCAGCCAGTTCGCCAGGCGGGACGAGCGCTCGGAGAGTTCCGCGTAGGTGAGCTTCGTCTCGTGGCCGTCGTCCGCCACCACCCACAGCGCTGGCCGGGGGTTGTCGCGCGCCACGACGTCGAAATAGTCGAGCGCCCAGTTGAAGGCAGCGAGATCCGGCGGACGAAACTCGCGATACGCGGTCTCGTAGTCGGCACGGTGCCGGAGGAGGAAGTCGCGGGCTGCCAGGAACGCGTCGGTGCCGGCCGTGGTCGCCATCGAGTGGACCCTCCTGCGTGTGGATCCCCCAGTGGGCGGCATCCTACTCCCCGGTCGCGCGCGGGACGCCGGCAGTCAGGTGCCAGGCTCGGCGGATCACGCGATCCGGCCGAGCACCTCGTTGGCGAGGAGCCGTCCGCGGAGCGACAGGCGGACCCGCCCCCCCTCCACGTCCTCGACCAGGCCGTACCCGCGCCCCCAGGCGAGGGCGTCCGCGACCGCCGGCCGCGCGGCCACCTCCGGGCCGATCCCCTCGCGCAGCCGAAGGCCGAGGATCGCCTCCTCGACCGCCAGGGCGTGGTCGTCGAGCCGTTCCTCGCCGCCCGGTGGGAGGGCGGGGCCGGCCGCAGCACGCGCGCGACCGTCCGAAGGACGTCCGTGATCGCGCGCAGGACGCGCGCGACCGTCCGGGAGCTGCGTGGGGCCGACCCCGATCCCCGGGACCGGCGACAGGGCCGCGAGGTATCCGTCCAGGCGGGCAGCGTTCCAGCGGCGCCGCGTTCCGCCGTCGAAGGCGTGCGCACCGGGGCCGAGCGCCTCGTACGGCTCGCGGCGCCAGTACGCCAGGTTGTGCCGGCTCTCGGCACCCGGCACCGCCCAGTTGGAGAGCTCGTACCAGCACAGTCCGCCGGCGCCGAGCAGCGCGTCCGCGGCCAGGTACAGGTCCGCGGCGCGATCCAGGTCCTGCTCGGGCCGTGCCCGCTCGCGCCAGGCCCGGGCCCCGGGACGGGTCGGGAGGTGGTCGCCAAGGGGCCCCGTGAGCCCCTCGGTGTCAGGGTCGTCGAGGGTCAGGGCATAGGCGGACACGTGCTCGACGCCGGCGTCGAGCACCGCCTCCAGGGTCGAGCGCCAGGTGGCTTCTCGCTGGCCGGGAATGTCGTAGAGGAGGTCGACGCTGACGGACCGGAATCCGGCCCGCCTGGCCTCGCGGAGTGCCGCCAGCACGTCACCGGGCGAGTGGCGCCGGCCGATCCTCCGCAGCTCGCCCGCGTCAAGGCTCTGTGCGCCCAGGCTGAGCCGCGTGACGCCCGCGGCCGCGAACCCCGCCAGGTCGCCCCGCTCGTCCGGTCCGGGGTTCGCCTCCAGCGTCACCTCCGCGTCGCCGCTGAGCCCGAACCGCCGGCGGACCGCGTCGAGCAGCGCCGCCACCGACCGCGCGTCGAGGAGCGAGGGGGTGCCGCCGCCCAGGTAGACGCTCTGCAGCGGAGGCCGGTGCTCACCGGGGACGCCGAACGCGGTGTCCAGGTCGTCGGCCCGGAGCTCCAGCTCGGCCGACAGCGCGGCCAGGAACGCATCGACCCGGGCCGCCGGGCCGCGCGCGGCGCGCCCCGCGTAGACCACGAAATCGCAGTAGGGGCACAGTGCGACGCAGAACGGCACGTGGACGTAGAGCGCCACGGGCGGGCGCGCCGCCCGCTGGACGGTCACGGGCATCTGCGGACGGGCCGCCGCGCTCAGGCGAGGCGGCGCGGCATGACCGGGGGCAGCGCCTCGGCCACGTCGAGTGCGGCGAACCGGATCACGGCATGGGCCACGAGTGGGGCCACCACGCCCCCGGTCGCCAGCGCGAGGAGCCCCGTCAGCGCGCCGAGCGCCAGCGCCTCGGTCAGCAGCCCGAGCGTGGCCACGTACCGGCCCAGGCGCGTCTCGAGTCCGTACAGCGCGAGCTGTGCGACGAACGCGATCGCG
>JAKAHX010000213.1 GCA_021814735.1 Chloroflexota bacterium
TGGTCTCCGAGCGGGACGAGCAGGACCGGCGCGGCACGCTTGTGCGCACCACGCCCGCCGGGCGCGAGCTCTTCACGCGCCTTGTCGAGTACCGCAGGCGTCTCATCGCGGACCTGCTGGACGGGATGCCGGCGCCCCTGCCCGCCAGCCTCGTCGACGATCTCGAACGCGTTGGCCGCGCGTTCTCCCGCTACAGCTGACCCTCGGGCCGCCGACGACCCCCATGGCGACCACCGCCACGCGTCCGCGCCGACCCGCGCGGGCGCCTGCTCACCCTCGACTGATTGCCTGGGCTGACGATCGACCGATTGGCCGGCTGCGCCGCCCGCCCGAGGGTGGACGCTCGGCGCTCACGAACCGGTCGTGCCCGGCTCCGGCGCCGGCGCGGGCGCCGGCCGCGCGGAGCCGGCCGGGCCGTGCGTCGTGCGCAGCGGGATCTCGCGCAGGAAGAACGCCGCGACCACCGCGATGGCCGTGAGCCCGGCGCCGATCACGAACACCTCGCTGATCCCGTCGGCGATCGCCGCTGCGCGGATCGCCTCGAGCTTCGTCGCGATCGCCATCCCCGCCGGCCCGTATGGCGAGAGCGCCTGCGCGATCTGCGCGTTGGTGGCGTTCATCAGTTCCTGCGCACTCTGCGTCAGGCTGCCCATGTGGCCCTGCACCGCCGACGGGAGTGTCCGCAGGCCGGCCTGGAGCTGGTCGGTGAAGCGGTTCGTCATCACCGAGCCCAGGAGGGCAGCACCCACCGCGCCGCCGATCGAGCGAAAGAACGCGAGCGACGAGGTGACCACGCCCAGCCGGTCCACCGGGAACGCGTTCTGGACGATGATCGTGTAGAGCGCCATCGAGGTCCCCAGGCCCAGCCCGAGGACCACCATGTCGCGCACCAGGGCATCGTTGCCGGTGCGAACGCTCATCGTCGAGAGCAGGTACATCCCGAGCCCGATGACCGCGGTCCCGACGATGGCCAGGACCTTGTAGCGGCCAGTCCGGCTGAGCAGCTGGCCGCTCGCGATGCTCACCACGATGAGGCCGACCATCATCGGCTCCAGGATCACGCCGCTGTCAGTGGCCGACTTGCCCAGGACGTCCTGGACGAAGAGCGGGATGTAGAGGATCGCCCCGTACATCCCCGCCATGGTCAGGAACGTGATGACGGCCGACGCGGAGAAGACGCTGCTGCGGAAGAGGTCGAGCGGGAGGGTGGGCTCCGCCGCCCGCGCCTCGATGACCACGAAGGCCGCCCCCACGACCAGCGCGACCACGAGGAGCCCGATGATCTGCGCGCTGTCCCAGGCGAACGTGTTGTGGCCGTCGGGCTGCGTGCTGCCCAGCGACAGGGCGAGGAGCAGGGGCACGACCGAGGCCACCAGCGCGGCGGATCCGAGCCAGTCGATCACGTGGCGCCGGTGCAGCGCCGTGTGCGCCGGGAAGACGACGAAGACGGCCAGGAGGGCCAGCGCGCCGAAGGGCACGTTCACGTAGAAGATCCAGCGCCAGGACAGGTTGTCGGTGATCCACCCGCCCAGCGTCGGCCCGATGATGACGGCCAGCCCGAAGACCGAGAAGAGCAGTCCCTGGTACTTGCCCCGCTCGGCGGGCGGGAAGATGTCCCCGATGATGGCCTGGGCGATCGGGATCATGGCACCCGCGCCGAGCCCCTGGAGGGTTCGGAAGGCGATCAGCTCGTCCATGGACTGCGCCAGGCCCGAGAGCATCGAGCCGACCAGGAAAACGACGATCCCGAGCATGTACAGCCACTTGCGGCCGTAGATGTCGGAGATCTTGCCGAAGATCGGCACCATCGCGGTCGACGCGACCAGGTACCCGGTGATGACCCAGCTGTAGCGCTCGAACCCGTTCAGGTCCCCCACGATCGTGGGCAGGGCGGTCCCCACGATGGTCTGGTCGAGCGATCCGAGCAGCATCCCCAGCATCACCGCGCCGAGCATCACGAACTGGCCGCGCCGGTTCATGTGCACGGCGACGTCGTCGTCGTCGGGCTCGCTGCCGCGCGGGATCGCGTCGGGAGCGGCGGGGCGCCATCCGCCAGGCGGTCCGTCCGGCACCGCGCCGGTGCCGGACACGGTGGGCTCCGCAAGCTGCGCGGACAACGGGGGCACGCCGGGCGCCGCGGGTGGTAGCGACGCCGCGGGCGGCACGGGCGGTGGGGGCGTCGCGGGCGGCATGGGCGCCGTCCGCGGCACGGCCGCTACGGGCGGCGTGGACGGCCCAGGATCGTGGGGAGGGATGGCGTCGGTCACGATGACTGCTCCGTTGATCGGTCGATGATCGTGGTCAGGAGATGGTCGAACGCCTCGAGTTCGGGTTCCTGGAGGAGTCCGAGCAGTTGCTGCATGGCGCCGAGCCGGATGCCGTCGATCTCCGCCACGAGCGCCGCGCCCGCCTCGCTCAGCCGACACTCGATGACGCGACGATCGTCGTCCCGCCGCTCGCGGCACACCAGGCCGCGCCGTTCGACACGGTCCACCGCCCCCGTGGCAGTCGCCCGATCCACCCCGAGCCACTCGGCGACCTCGCTCATGGCGGTGGGCCCGTGGCGCGCCAGGTGGAACAGGAGACGCACCTGGCCGACGGTCAGGTCCGTGGTGGCAGTCCAGGGGGGGATCGCCGGGCGGCGCAGCCGGACCACCTGCGCGAGGTGATCCAGGACGATCTCCGGGCGAACGGTGTCCGGGCCAGCCGCAGCAGACATGGCCGATAGTTTGTGAAGACACAAACGATGTTGTCAAACGTATCGCCGCGCGGGGCGAGCCCGCCATGGTCGGAGGTCACCCATGCCCCCGCTGGGCGTCCGCGCCCCGCCAGCCATCGGTGCCTCCTCAGGGCATCCCCGCGCCCGCCGGGCGTCCGTGGCTCCTCCGGGCATCGGTGCCCCGCCGGGCCCCGGTGTCAGCACCGGGCATCGGGCCGCAGTGGGAATATCGCGGGCGTGGCGGGGCCGCGTGTGGCTCGCCAGGCGTGCACTGGCTGCCGGGACCCGTGGCAGCCGGCATCGGGACGCCCCCCGGGACACGGCCAGGGCGGCGCCCGAGCACGTCCGGCACACGGCCCCGGGGCAGCGGCGCCTGCGCAGGCCACCGAACGCGAGTGTCGCCAGAGTGGAGCGCCACGCCCGGGCCGGCACCCGGGCCCGCCTGGGTCAGCGCGAAGCGGGATCGCCGTCCATCGACGTCAGCCGCGCCCCATGCGGAACGCCTGACGCCGAGGCCGCCGAGCGGTCAATCCTGGACGTCGACCCAGCGGGCGGCGAGATACGCCGCGGCTGCACGCTCCTGCTGCCAGGCCTCGCACCCCTCCTCGAGGCAGGCGTCCGCGCCGGGCGCGCAGGTGAACTCGCAGTAGCGGGCGATCCGGTCCAGCACGGCCAGGGCCTGGTCGCCTCCCTGCGGCTGCGACGCGACGGACGATCGAACGGTAGGACGGCGGGAACGGACGTTGCCGGTGGACGCAGCGCGGGGTGCCATGAGCGAGTCTCCTGAGATGCGGGGTCCCCCAGCCTAGACGCGGGCGGCCCCGGCCCGTCAGAGTCTTTCGGCCCGCCGCGCGCCCGTCGGCCGAGCGGTTGCCCGCCCGCCCGACGGAGCGAGCACGCCCGCTCGTGGTCGCCGTGGGCGGGCCATGGTCGCGGACACAAGGGTCGGGGGCGGGCCGATCACGGTCAAGGGATCGGCCGGTCACGATCGGGGGATCAGCAGGACCTGGTGCGTCACGATCAGGTTCGGGTTCGTGACCTGCGGATTGGCCGCGAGCACGGCCTGGATGGTCAGCCCGAAGCGCTGTGCGATCCGCCCGATGGTGTCCCCGGGCCGGACCGTGTACGTTTGGCAGCCGAACGGCCCGCAGATGCCGATAGCCGCCGACCGGGCCTGTGCCCCGGTTGCGACCGGCCCCACCGCCTGTCCCGGCGCCTGGCTGGAGACCTCGCGGGCCGGGAGCGGGGAGACGGCGACGGTACCGTCCGATCCGGGCATGCCGGCCAAGGGTGCCGCGAACCCAGGTGCCGCAGACGCGGGTGCGGGTGACCGGGGGGCCGCGGACCCAGGTGCGGGTGACCGGGGGGCCGCGGACCGGGCCGATGCGGCCACCGGCGATGCGACCGACCGGGCCGCGAAGCCCTGACGGGCGCCCGCTGGAGCGCCGACCACCCCGAGCACCCCGCCGCTCGTGACCCGGGCGCCGCCCACCTCGACCAGCACGAGGACCGCGATCACCAATACCAGCGCGCA
>JAKAHX010000214.1:0-2915 GCA_021814735.1 Chloroflexota bacterium
GAGCCCCCGCGCTTCTTCGAGCTCGCGCCCGCCCAGGCTGCGCGCACCGCCTGAGCGCGCTCAGCTCCCGTTCTCCGCCAAGGCCGGTCCATAGGCACACGCGTGAGTTCCAGCTGCGGAATCCGGGACTGACGGTTCCGCGGCTCGCGGGGCGCGTTCCGGCCGTGGATGCGGGCATCCGGTCCGAGGGCCCGGGGACCACGCGCCCGCCGGGGAATCCTGCCGGGGCGCCACGCAGGTCCGCGAGCGGGTTCGTCAAGCGCTCCACCGGCAACATCGAGGCCGGCCCTCGCTTCGACCGGGACCTCCTCGGCTTCGAGGCGACGCTCCGCATGCCGGCCATCGGCACCCCGGAGCACGTCGAGCTCGCACTCGGCGGGTTCGGCGCCGGGCTCCCGGACGCCGCGCTGCCCACCGCCTCCCGCGCATGGGCGGATGATCGGCGTCACGCCGGCGGGACCCGCACCGGCCGCGCCGGGTGGCAGTGCCACGGCGGTCCCCGGCCGCAGGCTACCGGTCGCGCTCGGTCGGCTCGACGAGGACGATCGGGCCCCCCGGCCCGCAGAGCGCCGTGAACGCCTCGGCGAAGCTGCAGCGCTGGCGCGCCATGTACCGCTCGAGGCCCCAGGCGGCCTGGATCGGGACACGCCCCGCGTGGGCGCGATACCAGCTGCCGAGGTCGGCGTAGGCGAGATCGTCGATCCGGCAGCGATGGCCCGCCGGCAGCGGCGCGACGGGCAGGATGGCGGCGGTCGGTTCGTCGGGCATGCCCCTCGACTCCTATCGCACCTGGCAGGGGCACCGTGGCGACGCGGAGGGAGGCGCCGGTCGGTTGCCGGGCCGTCATCGAGCCAGGGCTCTCGGGCCACTCGGGATAGGGGCCGCGTCAGGCGGCGGGATCAGTGTACGGCGCGCCCGGCTCGGCGCACGGCGCACGGCAGCCGTCGGACCGGGAGTCCGCCTGCAGCGGCGATCGGATCACCGGTGCCGCCGGTCGCTCCACGGCGGGCCCGCGCCCGTCAGCGGTCGCCCCGCCTTGCCCAGGTTGGCCGCCGGTAAGCGCCGGTGCAGGCGCGCCCGCCATGCTGTGCGCCGTGCGGAGCGTGCTCGACCTGCTGCTGCCCCCGCGCTGCCCGGGCTGCGGGCGGGAGGGCGCGCCGATCTGCCCGGTCTGCCGGCAACCCCTGGAGCGCCGCCTCGACGAACCGCCGGGTGCCCCGCTCGGCCTGCCGGTCGAGCTGCCCGAGGGGCTCGCCCAGCTCGAGTGGTGCGCCGCCTTCAGCGGCCCGGTCCGCGCGGCGCTCCTGGCGCTCAAGTACGACGGGGACCGCCGGCTGGCGGAGCCGCTCGGCCGGGCGGCCGCGGCGCGCTGGCGCCGGGCGGGGCTGGGCGGCGAGGTGCTGGTGCCGGTCCCGGTGCACGCCGCGCGCCGTCGGGAGCGCGGCTACGACCAGGCGGAACTCCTCGCGGCCGCGGCGGGACGCGAGCTCGGCCTCCCCGTGGTCCCGGCCCTGCGGCGCGCCGAGGCCACCGCGGCGCAGTACCGGCTGGGCCGGGCCGGGCGGGCGGCCAACGTGGGCCACGCCTTTGCCTGCCCGCCTGAGCACCGCGCCGCGATCCGCGGACGGCACGTGGTGCTGATCGACGACATCGTCACCACGGGAGCGACCCTCAGCGCCTGCGCGGCCACGCTGCTCGCGTCGGGAGCGCGGCTGGTCTCGGGGCTGGCCGTGGCGCGCGAACGGTGATCCCCGCGGCCGGCCGGGCCCGCCTCTGGCGCGCGTTCGGTGATCCGCGCGGCCGGCCGGAGCCATCGGCCGCGCCGCCAGGACACCGCCCGACCGATGAGGCGGGCACGCCGCCACGGCCGATGGGCTGCCGCGTCGGTGACGGTTGGGGGTATCGGAGCGGCGGGGGCCGGGCGGTAGAATCGCGACAAGGAGGTCAGCCGTGCGCACGACCGTCAAAGGCAAGAACCTCGACGTCTCCGACCGCGACCGCCAGTACGCCGAACAGAAGACGCAGCGGCTCGCCCGCCTCCTCGATGACCGCAGCGAGGTCATCGTGGAGTACTCGGTCGAGCACCACCGCAGCGCCGACGAGCGGCACATCGCGGAGTTGACGCTGCTGCTTGACGGCAAACCGGTCCGGGGGGTGGCGCGCGCGTCCTCCTTCCGGGCCGCGATGGACACGGTGGTCGACAAGGTCGAGCACCTCGCGGTGGAGCACAAGGAGCGACCGCGCACCCGGGCCCGCTCGGCGGAGGCCAAGACCGTCCTGCGCTCGATCGCCGAAGGGTCGGCGCCGCCCACGGAGCGGGAGGGCGCACCGTCGGTGGTGAAGGTCAAGCGCTTCGCGATCGAGCCGATGTTCGAGGAGGACGCGGTGGCGCGGATGGAGGAGCTAGGCCACAGCTTCTTCCTCTTCGTCAACGCCGAGAACGAGCGCCTGGCCCTTCTCTATCGGCGGCGCGACGGCGACTACGGGATGATCGAGCCAACCGTCGGGGGTGCCTACACCCCCGGGCGCAAGTCGTAGCCCGCCTCGAGCGGACGCGCTGCGGGCGCCTGCCGCGCCGGACAACGCGCGGGACCCGCGCCACCTCGGCGAGTTTCCTCAGCCCCGGGGCGGGTCAGGCGAGCCCGTCGGCCCCGCGGCGGAGCTCGGGTGAGCCCGGCCAGGACCGCCGCGCGGTCAGGCGATACGCGCCGGCGTCGCGGGCCAGGATCTTCGCGGCGACGAGCGCGTGGCGCAGCGCGCGCGGATCGTCGACCATCGTCGCGAGCCGCGCGTTGACCTTGCGCTTGGGGTAGCGCACGCCCGGCTCGAGGACCGCATCGGCGAGGTAGCGCAGGAGCACGAGGCGGGCCTCCGCGTCGACCGGCATGCGCACCACCCGCCCGTCGCGCAGGCAG
>JAKAHX010000214.1:3015-4243 GCA_021814735.1 Chloroflexota bacterium
CGGATGATCCGCAGGCGCGAGGCGTCCGAGAGGGCCTTCAGCGCGGTGAGCAGGTCCGCGTCCACGTCCGGCGACCTCGAGCGGGGTCCAGTGCACCGGCAGTCTAGTCCACCGCCGTTCCGGTTCGATGCCGATCGAACCAGCCGGCGGCCGGACGGGCTCCACCCCGGTCCGGGCCGCCTCCGCTACCATCCCGCCATGGACCCGGAGTTCCGCGCCGCGCTCGGCGGACGCCGCGTGGGCGTGCACCTGCCGCTCGCCGGCGGCATGCTCAAGGCGGTCGACCGCGCGATCGCGATCGGCGCCACCTGCCTGCAGGTCTTTGCCGACAACCCGAGCGCGTGGCGGCGCCGCGCCGTCCTGCCGGCCGAGCTGCCGGCCTTCCGCGACCGCCTGGTGGCGGAGGACATCCTGCCCCTCGCCGTCCACGGCCCGTACCTGCTGAACCTGGCGGCCTCGGACGAGACGATCTGGGAGCGGAGCGTGGCGACGCTCGCCGCCGATCTCCGGACCGCGGCGGCCTGGGGCACCCCCTTCCTCAACGTGCACATCGGGTCACACCGGGGGCACGGCACCGACGTCGGGGTGGCCCGCATCGCCGAGGCGGTGCGGCGGGCGCTCGCCGAGGTCCCGCCGGAACCGGGTTCCCCCCGGCTCGTCCTGGAGAACTCCGCCGGGGGCGGCGACGGCCTGGGCGGCACGGTCGAGGAGCTGGCCGCGATCCAGGATGCGATCGCCGCGGCCGGCGCCGACGTCGGGCGCGTGGCCTTCTGCCTCGACACGGCCCACGCCTGGGGCGCCGGCTACGCGATCTCGCACCCCGAGGAGGTGGACCGGCTGCTGGTCGGGCTGGCGCGGGCGCTCGGCCCGCAACGGATCGTCATGGTGCACCTCAACGACTCGAAGGCGGCGCTCGGCTCGCACGTCGACCGCCACGAGCACATCGGCGCGGGGACGATCGGCCCCGATGGCCTGCGCGCGGTCCTGCTGCACCCCGAGCTCGCGGGCGTTCCCTTCTACCTCGAGACGCCGGGCATGGACGAGGGGTTCGACGCGGTGAACATGGCCCGCGTGCGGGCCCTCCTGACCGGGAGCCCGCTGCCCGAGCTGCCTGCCGCTCCCGCACCGACGCGGCGGCCGCGTGGCCGACCCCGGGAAGCCACCGCCGCCACGCCACCCGGCCGGCTCGCGGCGCCCGCCAGCACACGGCGCCCTCGAGGCCGGCCGG
>JAKAHX010000215.1 GCA_021814735.1 Chloroflexota bacterium
GTTCGGGTTCGGTGGCCAGAACGCGGTGGCGGTGTTCCGCCGATTCGAGCCCTGACCAGGGGCACCGCCGCCCCGGCGTGAGCGCGACGCCCGCCTGCAGGCGCCGGCTCCAGGCGCTGGTCGTGACTGCCGCGCTGGTCGTCGGCGCCTGCGGATCAACCGGCACCGCCGCGAGGACCGCGCCTGCCGCTGGCTCGTCCGGCCCCGGCTCGGCATCCGTTCCCCCGGCGGCCCAGGCCTCGCCGGGATGGACCCCCGGCCATGCCCCGACCGCGGCTCCCACTGGCGCGGCCGGCACCCCGGCCTCCGCTCCCGCCGCGGCGGTCCCGCTGGCGGTGGTCACGGGCTTCTCCAACTACCGGGTGGATCGCGTGACCCTGGCGTCGCTGGCGACCCGCGCGGCGGCGGGGACGCTGCTGGTGCCCTGTGGTGCGGAGGCGGGCCTCGCAGCCCTGTTCGCCGGGGCCGGGGGAGCGGCACCGGTGGCGTCAGCCGCGTCGCCGGCCCCGTCCTGCGTGCCGGCCGACGCGATCAGCGGCCTGCTGCACGCCTCGTCCACCGGGCTGGCGCTGGTGCCGCCGGGACTGGTGACGCCGGCCGTCCGGGTGGTGCCCGTGGGCGACGCGGATCTCTTCGGCGAGACACCCGCGCGCACGGCGCCGTACCCGCTGACGATCCCCACTCCCCCGGGCTGGCCGGCCTCCTGGACGGCCTACGATCCCGGGAGCGTGCGGGTGGTGCTGACCACGGGCGTGAACTGCCCGGACCGCGGCGTCAGCTACCAGACCAACGTGCTCGGGAAGGGTTGGGACTGGCTCCTCCAGGCGGGGACCGCGCGCTACACCGGCCGTCACTGGGATCCCGCGTTCGGCTGGTGGATGGTCGACGCCGTGCGCACCGACCACGCGGGCGCGGTGTGGGCGCTGATCCGCAATGCCGACATCGCGGTCAGCGACTTCGAGTGCTCCATGACACGACACTTCACGCAGCACGACAGCGGCACCGTCTTCTCGATCGACCCGCGCGTGGCGCCGCTCATGGCGCGCGCCGGCTTCGATGTCGCCACGATCGCCGCCGACCACAACACCAACCCGGGCCTGGAGGCCGTGGTCGAGACGGTCAACCTGTTCCGGGCCAACGGCATCCACCCGGTCGGCGGTGGCGCCACCTTGGCGCAGGCCCTCCAGCCCGCGGTGCTGGACGTGGGCGGGACCCGGTTCGGCTTCGTCGGCTTCGATGCCATCGGCGGGTCCGCCGCGGCCACGGCCACCTCGCCCGGGGTCGCTCCGCTGACCCCGGCGAACGCCCGCACCGCGATCGCGATGGCACGCCGGGAGGGCGCACAGGTCGTGATCGCGCTGCCGCAGTGGAGTTCGGTCGAGTACCGCGCCGGGTTCACCGCGTTCCAGCGTTCGCTGGTCACCGAGCTCGAGGCAGCCGGGGCAGATGCGATCGTGGGCGCCGACTTCCACTGGGCCGGAGCCATCTCCATCACGCCCGGCGGGCGGGCCGGCTACCGCTTCGTGTCCGCCAGCCAGGGCAACTTCTGGTTCGGCCAGGACTGGAGCCGCCAGACGCAGGAGGGCGTCATGACCATGCTCACCTTCGTGGGCACCCGGCTGACTCAGGTACGGCTCATCCCGACCGTCGTGCTGGACGACGCCCAGCCCAACCTCACCGACCCGGCCACGGACGGCCAGTTCGTGCTGCGCCAGGTGCTCGCCGTCTCCCAGGTGCTGAACCCCTGACCGGTCAGCCTTCCCCCGCGGAGCGCGTGCCACGTGCCGGGATCGGCCGTCCCTCGTACGCCTCCACCATCCCGAGGAGGTCCGCGGGCAGCGGCTGCACCCGGCCACGGGCGTAGTCGTACATCACCTGGACGGTCTCCCCGAAGGCGACGGGCCGGGCATGGCCGAACGCCGATTCCTCGGCGAGCAGGCGGTACTCCATGGAGAACGACGACCGACCGAACCAGCCGATCCGGCTCTCGCAGACGAGCGGCTCTCCGAAGCGGACCGCGCTCAGGTAGGTCACCCGGGCCTCGGCCAGGATGAAGCTCCGTTCGCTGGTCTCGGCACCGATCCCGAACGTTGCGCCGGTGACCGTCCGGTAGTAGCCGGCGCGGGCCATCTCGAAGTAGCTGAGGTAGACCGCGTTGTTGACGTGGCCCATGGCGTCCGTGTCGGCGAAGCGGACCTCGATGGGTCGTCGGTAGCGGAAGGGGCCTCCAGGAACGTCAGACCGGGGCATGGCTCCAGCATTGTGCCCGATAGCCGGGCACCCGTGGGCCGCCTGGCGATACGGGGCGCCGCCCGGTCTGGGGACCGACGCCCCCAGCGCCTGGAGAAGGCGTCCCGGCGGTCGGCCCCGGTCGCCCGCCCGGGACCGGGCGAGTTCGCGGCGCCGCGGGTCCCGCCGGCCGGTTCCACCACCAGCGGCCGCGGGTCTCGCGAGCCTGCCGGTCCCACCGGCTGCCGCGGGTCCCGCTAGCCGGCCGGTTCCACCACCAGCGTCCCCCGGATGACCGTCGCGTCCCCGGCGCCGGAGGAGGCGCCGGTCATGCCGTCGGCCAGCAGCGGGTAACGACCAGGCGCCGGCGCCATGAACCGCAGCGCGGTCGTCTGCCCGGCGCGCGCAGGGAGCTCCACGTTCGGGATCCCCTGCACCACCAGGTCCTGGAACGTCGGGCCGTCGTTGGTGAACCGCAGGTAGACGAACGCGCCGCTGCGCACCCGGATCTCCACCGGAGCGGCGGACGTGGCGCCGACCACCAGGTGCACCTGTTGCGCCGAGGAATCGAGCCACTGGTTGCCGGCCAGCACCGCCGCGGCGACCAGCAGGCCCCCCACGGCGATGGCGAGCAGGTAGCCGGCATCCCTGAGCCGGGCGACCAGCGGCTGCGGACCCAGGCGCGCGCGTCCCGGGCGCGCGTCGAACCCGCGAAGACGGAGGGAATTGGTGACCACGCTCACGGAGCTCAGCGCCATGGCCCCCGCCGCGAGGGCCGGGCTCAGGGTCGTGCCCGTGACCGGGTAGAGGAGGCCCATCGCGATGGGAATGAGCACCACGTTGTAGCCGAACGCCCAGGCGAGGTTCTGCCGGATCACCGAGATCGTCCGGCGCGAGAGGGCGATCGCGGAGGCGATCCCGCGCGGGTCGCCTCCCACCAGCGTCACGTCGGACGCCTCGATGGCCACGTCGGCGCCGGTCCCGATGGCGATCCCGAGGTCCGCCTGCGCGAGGGCCGGCGCATCGTTGATCCCGTCGCCCACCATGGCCACCCGGAGGCCGCGCGCCTGCAGCTCCGCGACCTTGGCCGACTTGTCGGCGGGCAGGACCTCCGCCATGACGTGCTCGGCCGGGATGCCGACCTGCCGGGCCACCGCCTCGGCCGTCGCGCGGCGGTCGCCGGTCACCATCCAGACCTCGAGCCTCTCGCGGCGCAGCGCCTGCACCGCTGCCGCCGCCTCGGCTTTCACCGGGTCCGATACCACCACGAGCCCCACCAGCCGTGGCGTGCCGTCCTCGCCGGCCGCGGCGACGTAGACGGGGGTCCGGCCGTTCCCCGCCTCCTCCGAGACCACCGCCTCGAGCGGGGCGGTGTCGACGCCGCGATCGGCCATCAGGCGGGCGTTGCCGGCCAGGACACGGTGCCCATCCACGAGCGCCTCGACCCCCTGGCCAGCCACCGCCTCGAACGACTCGGTCGGGCGACGGCCCACTCCCTCCCCGTCGGCCGCCGCCACGATCGCCGCGGCCAGCGGGTGCTCGGAGAGACGCTCGACGGAACCCGCCAGGTCGAGGAGATCCCGTGGCGTGGTGCCCCGGGCCGGGACGATCGAGGTGACCGCCGGCTTCCCGAGGGTGAGCGTGCCGGTCTTGTCGAGCACCACGGCGGTGACCCGGTGCGCCTGCTCGAGCGCCTCGCCGCCACGGAAGAGGACGCCGGCCTCGGCGCCCTTGCCGGAGCCGACCATGATCGCCGTCGGGGTCGCGAGCCCCATGGCGCAGGGGCAAGCAATGACCACCACCGAGATGAACGAGGTCAGGGCCAGGGTGAGCTTTGGCTCGGGCCCCAGCGCCATCCACAGCACGAACGTGAGCGCGCCGGTGGCCAGCACGAACGGGACGAACCAGGCACTGACCCGGTCGGCCATGCGCTGGATGGGCGCCTTCGACCCCTGGGCCGCCTGCACCATGGCCACGATCCGGGCCAGTGCCGTGTCGCGGCCGACCCGCG
>JAKAHX010000003.1 GCA_021814735.1 Chloroflexota bacterium
CCAGGCCCGCGCTCGGCTCGTCCAGGAGCAGCAGGTCCGGCGACGCCATGAGGGCACGGGCGACCTGGACGCGTTGGCGCTCCCCTTCGGACAGCGCCCCGAACCGGTGACCCGCCAGGGCAGCGCAGCCAAGGCGGCGCAGCAGCGCCAAGGCGAGCGCGCGGTCGTCGTCGTCCGGCTCCGACCAGTAGGGATCGAGGACCCCGCTGCGGCCGGTGGCCACCGCATCGAGCACCGTGAGGTCCGGGTGGAGCAGCCGCGCGAGCGCCGCGCTCGCATAGCCGATGCGCCGGCGCATGGGCCGGACATCGGTCCGTCCGTGGACCGCGCCCAGGACCGTGACCAGCCCGGTCGACGGAAAGAGGTAGAGGCTCGCCAGCTCGAGCAGCGTCGTCTTGCCGGCGCCGTTCGGACCCAGCACGATCCAGCGCTGCCCTTCCCGGACGGACCAGTCCACGTCGCGGAGGATCGGCTGTCCCTCCCGGAGGAGCGAGACGCCCTCCAGGGTCATCACGTCGTCCATCCGCCAATGGTATCCGCGCCGGATCCGGAGGCACGTTTGACGCCAGCCCGCGGGGGAGCGACAATGACGACCGTCGATAGCACGTCGTCGGCGCCCGCGGCGGGTCGAGCTTCGCTCCCCGCGCGTGCCGCGACACCGAGTCCCGGTCCCGTCTGATCGCGACCGGGCACGCATACCAGGCGCCGCCGCAGAGACTCGCGGAGCGGCCCAGAAGGACCATCGTGAACAACGTCTCTACCTACACCCAGACCGACGCCCGCCGCCGGATGCGTCGCCGCACCCGCCAGGGGTTCGATCGCAGCCTGTTCTGTGGCACCAACGGGTGCGCCTCGCGGCTCGATCTCGACGAACGGACCGGGATCGCCACCTGCCGCATCTGCGGCTTCTCGCGCCGCGTGCACCCCGCCAGCCACTGACGTCCCCGTCCTTCGACCGAGGCGCGACGCGCGAGGCGACCCCTCTGGGCGGCCGGCCCACCGTGACGAGGCGTGGAGTCCCCTCCCCATGCGTAGGGGATAACGCGACCCTCGTACCCTGACAGGGGGCCGAGCGGCCCGTCCCGTCCGTCCCTGCCGGGAACGACACTCTGTGCATGAGCACAACCGCGTCCCGCACTGATTCACGCCCTCCTCGGTTTCCCGGCGTCCCGGTCATCGTTGACGGCTCAGAGGCGATCGCGCACGTCGAGACCCGCATCTCGGAGGCGGCGTGCGCGTACCCGATCACGCCGTCCACGACGATGGCGGCCGTCTACCAGGTCGCCGTGGCCGAGGGGCGCACGAATCTGTGGGGGACTCCCCTCCGTTTCGTCGAACCCGAGTCCGAGCATTCCTCGGCCAGTGCCGCCGAGGGTTTCGCGCTTGCCGGTGGGCGCGTCACGAACTTCACGGCCGGGCAGGGCCTGCTCCTCATGAAGGAGGTCCTGTACGTCATCTCGGGCAAGCGCCTCCCCGTGGTCTTCCACGTGGGTGCCCGGGCCCTCACCAGCCAGTCCCTCAACATCCACGCCGGGCACGACGACGTGATGGGCGTGGCGGACACCGGGTGGGGGATCCTCTTCGCCCGCAACGCCCAGGAGGCGGCGGACCTGACCGCCATCTGCCGGCGCGTGGCCGAGGAGACCGAGACCCCGTTCCTGTGCGTGCAGGACGGCTTCCTCACCACCCACACCATGGAGAACGTGCTCCTGCCGGAGGACGAGCTGCTCAAGGCGTACGTCGGTGACCCGCGCGCCTCCATCCGCGACCTCTTCGACCCCGCCCAGGGCCTCATGACCGGCGTGGTGCAGAACCAGGACAGCTACATGAAGGGGCGCATTGCCCAGCGCGCCTTCTATGACCGCCTGTCCGAGGCGACGCACGACGCGATGCGCGAGTGGAGCGAGCTCACGGGCCGTTCCTACGACCTGGTGGACGCCTACCGCTGTGACGACGCGGAGCACATCCTGGTGGCGATGGGGACCATCGCGGACACCGCGATCACGGTGGTCGACCACCTGCGCTCGCAGGGCCGCCGCGTGGGCTGCATCGGCGTCACGGCCTTCCGTCCCTTCCCGGCCGCCATGCTCGGCGGGATCATCCGGAACGCCACCAGCGTGGCCATCGTCGAGCGCACGGACGAGCCGGCGGCAGCGGACAACCCCCTGACCCGCGAGACCAAGGCCGCGCTGGCGGACATGGCGGCGGATGGTGCGCGCGTACCGCGCATCCTCTCGGTCTCGGCCGGGCTCGGCAGCCGCGACGTCGCGGCCGGCGACCTGATCGCGATCTTCGATCGGCTGCTGGACGAGGAGGCGATCCGCCGCCAGCCTCACGTGGTGGTGGGGATCCGCCACCCACTGGCGCTCGAATCCCACGACATCGACCTGCGTCCCGAGGGCGCCTACAGCCTGCGGGGCCACTCGATCGGCGGCTTCGGGTCGGTCACCACCAACAAGTTCCTGGCCACCCTGGCCGGCGAGCTCTTCAATCTGCGAGTGCAGGCCTACCCGCGCTACGGGTCGGAGAAGAAGGGCCTGCCCACCACCTACTACCTCACCATCGCGAGCGCTCCCATCCGGCAGCACAACGAGCTGACCCACGTCGAGTTCGTGCCGCTGCACGATGTCTCCGCGTTCGGGATGGGCGACCCGCTCGCCGGGCTCGCGGACGGCGGCACCGTGTTCGTGCAGACGCCGCTCCGGGATCCGGCGGCGATCTGGCAGTCCGTGCCCGCCGAGGCGCGGGCCCAGATGCTCGCCCGCCACATCCGCCTCACCGCCCTCGACACCGCCGCGCTGGCCGCGGAGTTCGCCCCTCGCCCGGACCTCGTGGTTCGCATGCAGGGCGTAGCGCAGGTCGGGGTCTTCCTCCGCGTCTCGCCGTTCGCGGCGCGCGCGGGGCTGGACCGCGACGCGCTGCTCCGGGCCGTCCACGATCTGCTGCCCCGCTTCTTCGGCAAGCGCGGCGGCAACGTGGTGGAGGCGAACTACGCGGTGATCGAGCGGGCGTACGACACCCTGATCGACGTGACCGCGGCCATCGGCGCAGAGCCGGTGCCGGCGGTCCTGCAGGAGGCGTCCCGATGACCGAGACCACACCTCGAACGGTGGGGGACCTGATGCACGGTGACCCCATCGTGGTGCGGGCGGACGCGCCGCTTGCCGACGCGGCACGCCTGCTCGACGAGCACCGCATCCACGGCCTCCCCGTGGTGGACGCGGACGGCGCCCTGGTGGGCGTCGTGAGCCAGACCGACCTGGTCCGGGCACGGGCCACGGACCACCTGTGGTCCAGCTGGCCCGGGCTCTCCGTGCGGCACCTCATGACCGCTCCGGCCCTCACCTGCCGCATCGACACGCCGGTCGAGGAGGCGATCGGGCTCATGGAGCTGAACCGCGTGCACCGCCTGGTGGTGGTGGACGAGCAGGGACGGCGCCCCGTCGGGATCTTCTCGACGACCGACGTCGTTCACCACCTGGTGGGTAGTCGCGATGTCTGAGCACCTGGTCCCCGTCGTGGAGGCCCCCAGCGGCCCCCTGAGCGAAGAGGAGCACGCGGCGCGTGCCCAGGCGATGGACATCGCCCCGGTGGTCTTCGACGTCGAGGCGTACGTCGAGGACTTCAACCGCTCCGTGGTGGGCGCCTACCGCCGCGGCATCGCGGACGTCGAACTGCCGGCGGACACCGGCGTCGCCCGCAGCATCATTCCGCCCGGCACGGCCGCGGTGCGGGACTTCAGCAACCTCTCGGCGCACATTCCGCAGTTCATCGCGGAACAGTGCGTGGGCTGCATGGCCTGCGTGAGCGCCTGCCCTGACACGGCCATCCTGGCGGTCGCCGTGCCGGAATCGCAGCTCGCACCGGCCATCAGCGCCTTCCCGTGGAAGCGCGCGGACGGCGAGGAGATCCCGGAGACGGCCTCCTCGCACTTCGTGCGCACCCGCAAGTACGCGGACGTGCCCGCGCGCAAGGGCATCGAGCCCGCCATGTTCGGCATCTTCGTGGACCCGCAGCACTGCAAGGGCTGCGCGGAATGCGTCGACGTCTGCAAGGCCGAGGGCCACGACGCGCTGATCATGATCGACAAGGTCCCCAACGAGCCCACCGGGGAGAGCACCCTCGAGCGGTACCGGCGCGACTTCTCGTTCTTCCGGTCCCTGCCGGTCACCCCGCCCGAGTACCGCAACGAGAAGGCGCTCGCCGACCTGATGCTCGGCGAGCACGCGCTCGGCTACGTGGGCGGCGCCGGGTCCTGCGCCGGGTGCGGCGAGGCGTCGGCAATCCGCATGCTGGTGGCCGCCACTCGCCAGGTCTACGGCCCCGACTCTATGGGGATCGTGGCCGAGACCGGCTGCAACACGGTGTACGGCAGCACCTATCCGTTCAACCCGTACCTGGTGCCGTGGACCAACTCGCTGTTCGAGAACGGGCCCGCGGACGCGCTCGGCATCCGGCTGCGCTGGGACCAGGCAGGGCACCAGGACCGGCGCCTCTGGGTCTTCGGCGGCGACGGCGCGATGTACGACATCGGGTTCCAGTCGCTGTCACGCATGGTGGCGTCGGGCGCGGACATCAAGGCCCTCGTGCTCGACACGCAGGTCTACTCCAACACCGGCGGGCAATCGTCCACGGCCTCGTTCGGTGGCCAGGTCACCAAGCTCTCGGCGTTCGGCAAGGCCGTGCATGGCCGGCCGGAGCGCCGCAAGGAGCTCGGGCTGATCATGCTGGCTCACCGTGACGTGTACGTGGCGGCGACCACCCCGGCACACCTCAACCACTTCTACCGGGCCATCATGGAGGCGAACGAGTACCCGGGACCGGCCGTGGTCATCGCGTACACCCCCTGCATGCCGGAGCACGGCATCGCGGACGACGCGGCGACCCGCCAGGCGAAGCTCGCGGTCGACTCGCGCGCCTTCCCGCTCTTCACGTACGACCCGAGGCGGGGCGACACCATGCACGAGCGCCTCTCGCTGCAGGGCAACCCCAACGTGAAGGAGGACTGGTCGAAGCTGCCGGACGGCACCCCGGTCGACTTCCTGGACTTCGCCAGGACCGAGGGCCGGTTCGCCCAGCACTTCCGCAACGGGGTCCCGTCGGACGAGATCCAGGCGACGCGGGCCGAGCGGCTCGAGTACTGGCACCAGCTCCAGGAGCTGGCCGGGATCCGCTGACCCGGGCACCGGCGCCGTCCCATCCACCGAACAGCAGAACGGCCGGGGTCGCTCACCACCCCGGCCGTTCATCGTGCCCGGGCCGCGGACACGGGCCCCGGGCATGCCATCGCGCCGGCCTCCGTCTCCGGGCGCCGGCGCGATGTGCGCTACGCGACGGTGCGCTCAGAGGGGCGCCGTGGCCTCCTCGGCGACCGCCCGGCCCGCTGCCTCGCGCGGGCCGGACGCCACCGCGGCCATGCCGAGGTCGAAGGCGCGCAGGTCCACGGCCAGCGCGTCCGGCCGCTTCTTCCCGACGATCGCGTGCAGGGCCTCGCGGATCCGGTCCGGGGGCACCAGCCCAGTCCTCGCCACGAGGGCGCCAAGCGCCACCACGTTGATGAGCCGGTCGTCGCCGGCCTCGCGGGCGAGCGGCGTGCACCGGATCCGGATCTCGTCCACGTCGTCCCGGCCCGACGGCGCCTCCACCAGGGAGTCGTTCACGATGAGGACACCGCCTGGCGCGACCATCGGAGCGAACTTGGCGAGGGATGGCGGGTTGAAGACGACCGCCACGTCGGGATGATCCACGATCGGCGAGCCGATGGGCTCGTCTCCGATGATGACGGTGCAGGAAGCGGTGCCGCCTCGCATCTCGGGCCCGTACGAGGGGATCCAGATCACCTCGGCACCCGCGTTCATGGCGGCCTCGGCGAGCACGTGCCCCGCGAACAGGATCCCCTGGCCGCCGAAACCGGCGAACACGATCGAGCGTTCCATGGCCGCTACGCCTCCTGCCCCGCCGGATGGGGTTCCGCCTGCCGGGTCGCGCCGGACGGCGTGCCCGGGCGGGCCGCGCCGGCCTGGGCGCCGGAACTGCCGGCCTGGGCGCCCGAGCGCCGGTCCACCAGGACGCCGAGCGGGTACGTCTGCACCACCACGTCCTGCAGGTAGCGGATCGACTCCTGGGCGGTCATGCCCCAGCCCACCGGGCAGTTGGAAAGCACCTCGACGATGGCGAACCCCTCGCCCCGGATCTGCGCCTCGCAGGCCTTGCGGATGTACGACTTGGTCCTGCCGATCGCGGATGGATCGGCGATCGAACCCCGGGCGGCGAAGGCCACACCGGGCAGCACGGCGAGCATCTCGGTCATCGGGACCGGGTAGCCCGCCGCGCGGACGTCCCGGCCAGTGGGCGAGGACGTGGTCCGCTGACCGACGAGCGTGGTCGGGGCCATCTGGCCGCCGGTCATCCCGTAGATCCCGTTGTTGACGAAGATCGCGGTGATCAGCTCGCCGCGCGCCGCGGCGTGGACGATCTCGCCGGTGCCGATCGCCGCCAGGTCGCCGTCGCCCTGGTAGGTGAGGACGAACGCATCGGGGCGGACGCGACGGATCCCCGTCGCCACCGCCGGCGCCCGCCCGTGCGGGGCTTCGCACCAGTCGTAGGCCAGGTACTCGTAGGCGAAGACCGAGCAACCGACGGGTGCGACCGCGATGGTGCGCCCGTCGACGCCCAGGTCCTCGAGGACCTCCGCGACGAGACGGTGGATGATCCCGTGCCCGCACCCGGGGCAGTACCGTGTCGAGACGTCGGTCAGGCGAGCCGGGCGCTGGTAGATGACCCGCGGCGCTGCGGGGACGGTCGCGGTCATCGGGAGCCTCCCTCGTCGTCGGGGCGCCGCTCGGCCGAGCCGTTGCGCCCCTGGCCCCGACCGTGGCCGTTGCGGGTCGGGCGGGTCGGGACCGGAACGGTGTACCAGTGCGGCATCCAGGCGTCGTCACCGAAGATGCTCAGGGCATCGTGGCCCGTTTCCGGTTCCGCCATGGGCTCGTGCGGGTGCAGGTGCCCAGTGCCGGAGACGGGGATGGGCGGCCGACGCCGAACGCGTCTCCGGCGCAACGGTCCGCCGGTGGCGTCCAGCTCACGGAGTGCCTCCACCACCTCGTCCGGCGAGGGAACCATGCCCCCCGTACGGCCCTCGAACGCGACCGGGATCCCGCCGCCGACCGCGAGTCGCACGTCCTCGACCATCTGACCGGCCGACAGCTCGACCACCAGCAGCCCGCGCGCCCGATCCGCCACGGAGGCCAGCTCGGCCGAGGGGAACGGCCAGAGCGAGATCGGCCGGAAGAGGCCCACGCGGAGTCCCGCGGCGCGCGCCCGCGCGATGGCGGTGCGTGCCACGCGGGCCGCCGTCCCGTAGGCCACGATGACCAGGTCGGCATCGTCGAGCCGCTCGCCCGCCCAGCGGACCTCGTGCTCGGCGATGGCGTGGAATTTCTCCTGGAGGTGCGCGTTGTGCTCCTCCAGCTCCTCCGGCGCGAGGTGGAGCGATCGCACCACGCGGGGCTCGCGGCCATCCGCGCCGGTCAGGGCCCAGGCGGCCGTCTGCCGTGCCGGCGTGCGGTAGTGCTGCTCGACCGGCTCCATGGCCTGCCCCATGATCCCGTCGGCGAGGATGATCACGGGGGTCCGGTAGTGCTCGGCGAGCTCGAACGCGGTGGCGACCAGCTCCATGGCCTCGCCGATGGACGAGGGGGCCAGCACGGGCACCCGGTAGTCCCCGTGGCCGTGGCCCTTCACGGCCTGGAAGTAGTCGCTCTGGGAGGGGCCGATGCTGCCGAGCCCCGGTCCGCCGCGCATGACGTTGATGAGCACCATGGGGACCTCGGAGCCGGCCATGTAGCTCATCGCCTCGGCCATGAGGCTGACGCCCGGCCCCGACGAGGAGACGAGGACGCGGGCACCGGCGGCACCGGCACCCAGGGCCATGTTGATCGCGCCCAGCTCGCTCTCGGCCTGCACGAACGCCCGTCCTTCCTCGGGCATCCGCCGGGCCATCCACTCCAGGAGCTCGGCCTGCGGGGTGATGGGATAGCCGAAGTACGCGTCGCACCCGGCCTGGATCGCCGCCTCGGCGATCGCCTCGTTGCCTTTCATCAGGACGCGGCGAGGGGGCTCGCGCGTCCCTGCTAACGAGAAGGAGGGGTCCTCCACTGGCGCGGGGGTGGTCATCGCGGGGTCTCCTTCGGCGCCGCGAACACGGTGAACACCGCGTCCGGGCAGACCCGTGCGCAGAACGCGCAGCTGGTGCAGGCCGCGGCATCGGTGAGCTGCACCGGGTGGTAGCCCAGCCGGTTGACGGTGCCCTGATCGAGCGCAAGGCAGGACTTGGGGCACGCCGCCACGCACAGCTCGCAGCCCTTGCAGCGGTCGCTCGCGATCACGAGCGGCGACCACGGGGTCGGGGCGGGCACGAGCCCGGTGCGCGACGGCGCCGGCAACGAGAGCGTCATGAAACACGCCTCCATTGCGGAACTGGTCTCCCGAGCCTCTTCCCAGCTCCCGGGAACCGCAAGGGCCGAACGGCGGGATGATGGCGCTCGGGCACACAACGCGGTCCGGGGTCGCGATGGGCCCGCGCGCACACGGAACGGCGCCCCGGGCCGGCCGATGGCCGGACGGGGCGCCGTGTCAGACAGGGCGCGGGTTCAGCGGGCGGCGTTCGCCTTGTCGCCCGCCAGTGCGTAGAAGAAGAGCGCGACGGGACGGTAGACGGCGTGCGCGAACTTCATGAACGGGGCCAGCAGGACCAGCTCCATCGCCACCGAGACGTGGAAGAGGAAGACCCAGTAGCCCCAGGCCGGGGGCGACGGCAGGTACAGCGCGATCTCGATGAGGAAGCCGGTCAGGCCGGTGATCCAGAGCAGGACGAGCAGTGTCCAGTCCGACGCCGTCGAGTCGGAAGCGGCACGGTTGGCCTTGCGCAGCCGGTCCAGGATCAGCATCGAGGTCCCGTAGAGCAGGAAGAGGCCCGCCACCGTCCCCAGGAGCCGGACGGGGTACCAGATCGGGACAGGGGTCCCGGTGGCCTTGATGCCCACCAGGGCGAGGCCGTAGTCCAGGATGGTGGCCGTCAGGAGGCCCAGGAAACCCCACATGGTCGACGCGTGGATGAACCAGCGACGGCGGTACCAGGGCTGCTCCGCCTGCACCGACTCGCAGTCGGTGCGGAACCGCAGCTGGCCCAGCGACTCGACCGCGAGCGCGCTCCAGAGCGCGCGTCCCGATCTCGCCAGGGCGGCCCGGCTGCCCACCACGTCGTGGACCGAGATCCCCTCGCGCCTGGAGATGCCCCGGGCCATCCCGATGACGCCGGCGAGGCCGGCCAGGAAGACCAGGATCATCACCACGACGCCGGTGTTGTGGATGAGCGGCTCCGGGATGAACCCGAAGAGGTTGAGCGAGGTCGTGCTCTGCGCGCCGTGGGAGGCGTACATGAAGAGGGCGAAGCATGCGGCGAGCAGGATGGCGATCACGGACCCCGCGACGGGGCTCGTGTACATCGTGCGGGCGAGGTGCGTGCGATCGTAGTTGGCGATCGCGTACCGCCGCGCGGCGGCCATGAAGCCCCCCGGGTCCGCCTGGGTGGGACAGGTATCGGAGCACTCCCCGCAGTGGTAGCAGGTCCAGAGCTCCTTGCTCCCCAGGAGGGCATCCTTCATGCCCACCTGGGCGTAGCGGATCAGCCGCCGGGGGAAGGTGCCGTCGTTGTCGGAGAGCGGGCAGATCGCGGTGCAGTTGCCGCACGAGTAGCACGCCGAGACGTCGGCGGCCCCGAACTTCTGCACGTCGGCCAGGAGGCCGGCGTCCACCAGCGCGCTCATGCCGGCACCTCCCAGTTCGTGGCCTCGTACCGGAAGTAGCCGTCGTCGGTGGGGTCCTTGACCTCCCGGATCTTGCCGTACCGGCGCATGCCCATCACCCAGAAGAGCACCTCGTCGGTGGGGCTCCCGATCGCCTGGGCGATCTCGGGGACGGTGAGCGGCCCGGAGCGGAGCGCCTCGAGGATTCGCGGATGCATGACAGGTTCCTCGCGGATGATCTCCCGGATCTCCCGGATCGTGGTCGTGCTCATGCGACCGGCTCCTCCAGCATGCTGTCGATCACGGCCCGGATCTGGGCGTCGGTGTAGCCGCGGAGATCGATCGCGTCCTCAGGACAGACGGGGACGCAGCCGCCGCATCCCTTGCAGATGCTCGGGCTGATCGCCGCGACGGTGCGCCCGGCCACCTCGGCCTTCTCGATGGCCGAGTACGGGCAGGCATCGATGCACTTCTCGCACCAGGTGCACTTGGCGGCGTCCACCGTGGCCACCAGCGGGTCGAGCTCCGCGAACCCCTTCTTCAGGATCGCTGCGCTCTGCGTCACGGCGGCGAGACCGGACGCCACGCTCTCGGTGGAGTTCTTGGGCCCCTGGCACGCACCCGCGATGAGCACGCCGTCCACGACGGTCTCGACGGGCCGGAGCTTCGGGTGGATCTCGTTGAAGAAACCGTCGGTCCCCACCGGCAGCTTGAGCAGGTCCATCAGCTCGTCGTTCTTCCGGGGGACCATGCCGGTGACCAGCACCACCAGGTCGGCCGGGATCTGCAGTTCCTCGCCGCCGGTGAGCGTGTCGCGGGTGGTCACGATGAGGGTGCCGGACTCCGTCCGGGCCACCGCCGGCGGGCTGTCGTCCGGGAACTTCATGTACACGGAGCCGTGCTTGCGCGAGTCCGTGTACATGAGCTCGTACTTGCCGTACGTGCGGATGTCGCGGTAGAGGTGGTACTGGTGCACCCCGCGGTCCAGCCCCGACACCTGGAGCGCGGCGTGGGCCGTGGCCGCACAGCAGTACCGGGAGCAGTACTCGTTGGCGCCCGGCTGGCGGCTCCCCACGCAGTAGATGTAGGCGATGGTCTTCACCGGCCGGCCGTGGTACACGAGCGGACCCGACGAGGCGTCGATCAACGCCTTGAACTCGGGCAGCGTCACCACGCCGTCGATGCCGTACCCGTACTCGCCCACCTCCGGCTGGTAGGTGTCGAAGCCGGTGGCCACCACGACCGAACCGACCTCGACGTGGATGAGCTCGGGCAGATCCGAGTTCACCCGGATCGCCGCCACGTAGTTGCCGAAGCTGCCGGACTTGGCCATCAGCTCCGCGTTGGTGAAGACCGTGATGTTGGCCCGGCGCTTCACCTCGGCGACGAGCTGCGCGATGAGGTCGTGGCCGCTGCGGTCGTGCGGGTACATCGTACCGAACCGGCCGACCCACCCGCCGAGCTCCCGCTCCTTCTCGACGAGGAAGACCTCGAGCCCCACGTCGGCAAGCCCGATGGCCGCCCGCAGACCGGTGATGCCGCCGCCGATCACCAGCGCCTTCTGGGTGGTCTCCACCACCAGCGGCTCCAGTGGCGTGGTCAGGCGGGTCCGGGCGATGCCGCCCTTCACCAGGCTGATCGCCAGGTGCGTGGCACCGTCCGGATCGTCCGTGTGCGCCCACGAGTCCTGCTCGCGGATGTTGACCTGCGTGTACTGGTACGGGTTCATCCCGGCCCGTCGCGCCACGCCGCGGAACGTGACGGTGTGGAGCTTCGGGGAGCAGGACGCCACCACCAGGCCATCGAGGCCGTACTGCGCGATGTCCTCCTCCATGTTCTGCTGGGTGGCGTCCGCGCAGGCGAAGATCGTGTCGCGGGCGACCACCACCCCGGGCTCGTCCTTGACCGCCTCCACCACGCGCTTCACGTCGACGTAGTCGGAGATGTTGCCGCCGCAGTGGCACACGTAGACGCCGATCCGCCGCTCTTCGGGAGAGCGCTGGCCGGCCACGGTGGTCTCCTCGCTGTTCATGCCGGCACCTTCGTCTTCGCCTGCGTCCGTTCGAGGTGGGCCGCGACCTGTGCCGCGGCCGCACCGGCGTGGAGGATCGAGTCCACGATGTCCTTGGCGCCCGATGCCGCCCCGGCCACGAAGACGCCAGGAATGCTGGTGACGCCGGGGTTCAGGTCCTCGTCCGGTTCGGCCACGTAGAAGTACTGGTCCTCGGCCAGCTCCTCCTGCGGGAACAGGCGCTGCGCGTCGCGGTTGGGCTGGACCCCCACGGCCAGCACCACCAGGTCGTACTCGGCGTCCACCAGCTGGCCGCCGTTCTCGATGTCCTCGTAGCGGAGGATCAGGTTGCCGTTCTCCTTCTCCGTGATCTTGGCGACCCGGCCCTTGACGTAGGTGGCCCCCATCGACTTCGACTGCTCGTAGAACTCGTCGTAGCGCTTGCCGGCGGCCCGGATGTCCATGTAGTGGACGGTCACCTCGGCGAGCGGGAGGGCGCCCATGATCAGCTGGTTCTGCTTGATGGAGTACATGCAGCAGAACTTGGAGCAGAGCGGGTTGCCCACCGTCTCGTCGCGCGAGCCGGTGCAGAGGATGTAGGCGATCCGCTCCGGCACCTTGCCGTCGCTGGGGCGCAGCACCGTGTTGAACGGCCGCGTCGGTGCCAGCAGGCGGTCCATCTGCATGCCGGTGATCACGTTGCGGTACTTGCCGAAGCCGTACTGTGGCTTGAGATCGGCCGCGAAGAGCTTGTAGCCGGTCGAGACCACCACCGCGCCGACCTCGACATCGAGTTCCGTGTCGCGGGCATACAGGTCGATGCAGTTCTCGACCGGACAGACATTCACGCACTCGTGGCAGCCGGAGCACACGGCGCAGTCCATGCAGCGGCCGGCCGCCGCCCGCGCCTCCGTCTCGGAGAGCGGAGCTTCGACCTCCCGGAAATCGCGGGGCTCCGCCACGAGCGTCACCGCCTCCGGCGTCGCCGGGCGGAGCGTGTAGGTCTTCTGGCGGGCCAGGACCTGCTCCTTGTCCACCACGGGCAGTCGCAGGTCGAAGCCGTCGAGGATGCCGCCCGTGAGCCAGCGATCGATCATGTGGGCCGCCCGTCGGCCCTCGCCGACGGCGCGGGTGATGTCCGTGGCGCCGTTGACGACGTCGCCGGCGGCGAAGATGTACGGGACGTCCGTCTGGAGCGTCTTGGGGTCGGCCCGGAGCGTGCCCCGCCGTTCGACGCCGATCTGGCTCGCGAAGGCGGCCGTGTCGGGCGTCATGCCGATGGCCGCGATGATCACGTCACACGGAAGGACGTGCTCGCTGCCCTTGATCGGGGTCGGGCTGCGCCGCCCGGAGGCGTCCGGCTCACCGAGGGCCATGCGCACGCAGCGCAGGCCATTGACCGCGCCCGCGGCGTCGCCGGTGACCTCGACAGGGGCCACCTGGAACGCGAACTGGACGCCTTCCTTCTCGGCGTCGTCCGCCTCGACATGGTGTGCCGGCATCTCGGCGCGGCTGCGGCGGTACGCCACCGTCACCGACGTGGCACCCAGGCGACGGGCCACGCGCGACGCGTCCATCGCCACGTTGCCGCCGCCGACCACCACGACGCGCTTGCCCGTCAGGTCCACCGTCTCGCCGAGCTTGACCCGGCGCAGGAAGTCGGTGGCAGCCAGCACGCCCAGGCGATCCTCGCCCGGAACGCCCAGGCCCGTGGAGCGCGGGGTGCCGGTGGCCACCAGGACCGCGTCGTACCCCTCCGACTTGAGCGCGGCCAGGTCGCGCACCGGGGTGTTCGTCACGATCTCGACGCCGAGATCCCGGACGTTCTGGATGTCGCGCTCGACGACCTCGACCGGCAGGCGGTAGGAGGGAATGGCCAGGCGCAGGAAGCCGCCCGGCTCCGGGGCCGCCTCGTAGATCTTGACCGCGTAGCCCTTGCGGGCGAGCTGCCAGGCAGCCGTGAGACCGGCAGGGCCGGATCCCACGACGGCGACCCGCCGGCCGTTCGGTGCGGCGACCTCGATCCCGAGCCCGGCACCGGACTCCACGTGGTGGTCCGAGATGAAGCGCTTGAGGCGCCGGATGGGGAGTGTGCCCTCGAGGGACCCGCGGGTGCACTCGGACTCGCAGGGGGCGTAGCAGGCGCGCCCCAGTGTCCCGACCAGCGGGGTGGCGTCCAGCACCAGCCGGTGCGCCTTCTCGTACTCGCCGCTGCGGATCAGGGAGACGTAGCCGTGGGCCTCGATGCCGGCCGGGCAGGCGAACGTGCAGGGCGAGGAGCCCTGCCGTTCGATCACGGCCTTCTTGGGCACGGCCTGGGGGAAGGCGATGTAGGCGGCGCGGCGGGCGACCAGGTCCGCGTTGAACTGGTCCGGCACGGCCACGGTGCAGGCGGTCTCGCACTGCTGGCAGCCCGTGCAGGCAACCTCGTCCACGTAGCGCGCCTTGCGCTTGACGTTCGCGTGGAAGTGGCCATCCGCATCACGGGTGATCCCCTTGACCTCGCTGTACGTCATGACGGTGAGGTTGGGGTGGTGGATCGTTGCCGCCATCTTGGGCGTCGAGATGCAGCTGGCGCAGTCGAGCGTGGGGAAGACCTTGGACAGCAGGATCATCCGGCCGCCAACGCTTGCCTCCTTCTCGACCACGAGCACCTTGTAGCCCATGTCGCCCAGCTTCAGGGCGGATTCCATCCCGCCGATGCCGCTGCCGACGACGAGCACGTCGTAGTCCATGGTCATTTCGCTCCTGCCGCCTGCAGCGCCGCGAGCGCCGCGGAGAACTGCTGGACCTGCCGGGTGAAGGGCTCCGCGCAGACCGAGCAGATCGCCGCCATGCGGATCCGCTGCGGGTCATGCCCGCGCTCCTTGAGCATCTCCTGCGCCTGGCCGACGATCCTCGATGCACGCTTCGCGCAGTCGGGCAGGTACGCGCACTCGTCTCCGTCCGACGCGATGAAGACGCCGTCGAATCCCTGGTCGATGGCGTGGGCGATCCAGGACGGCTTGATCCCGCTGGTGCAGGGGAGGCTGATCACCTCGACGCCCGCCGAGTAATGCATGTGCTGGGATCCGGCCAGGTCGATGCCCGGGTCCGAGATGTTGTTGGTGGAGAAGACCAGGATCCTGGGGACGGAACCGCTGTGCTTCTCGTGCACGTCGGCGGCTGCAACCGCGCTCATCGGGACGGTGCTCCTGCGGCTGGCGGGCGACGAGGCGGGGCGCGAAACACGCGCCGCCGCCTCGAACCCTCAGGTGCTACTTGGCGCGGCGCACGAAGACGCGGTCGTACCCCTCGGCGGAGAGATACCCCAGGAATTCGTGGCCCACCTTGCCGGCCCACGCGCCGATGTCGGTCTTGGTGACAGGGTCGCTGGACCAGACCTCGATCACGCCGCCCACCGGCACCGTGCCCATCCCCTTCTTGGCCTCGAGGAGAGGGCCCGGGCAGGCGGCGCCGCGCGCGTCGATCACCTTCGCTGCGGTGATGGTCTCGAGTTCGTTGTCGCTGAGCGTTGCTGCGGGCATCGTTCGTTCCTCCTGGTGCGTGGTCAGGCCGCCGGCACGACGGTCTGCTAGTAGACGAGTGCGTTGGTTGCGCTGGTGATCTCGGCGACGAAGCGACCCGCCGCCACGACCTCGGCGTTCTCGACGAGTTCGGTGGCGGGATCGATCTGCCGGCCCTTGACGCAGGGCCCGCAGATGAGCAGCCGGCCGCCCAAGTCGCGGTAGTCGTTGAGCAACTTGGCGAGCGGGGGGAACCCCCTCGCCTCCACGGTGTCGACCGCGCCCTTCACCGCCAGCTCGACGCCGCTCGCCTGGAGTCCGATGACTACCTTGACGTCGGACGCCATGGCCGCGATCGCCATCACGAACGGGATGGTCGCGGGCTCCGGGTCGTCAGGCCCTCGCGTGACCATGATCACGAGCTTCTCGGCGTCAGCCATGTGCATGTCACCTCTCGTAGTCGCGCCGGCGAGCAGCGCCGCCGCGGTGCCCGGCATGCCGGCACTGCCGGCGTATGTCGGTGCGCTAGATGAAGAGCGGGGCGGAACCCTGCTGCATGAGCGCGATGACGCTGGCGGCGCCCACCGGTTCGGCCATGCCGTCGATGAGGTCGTCACGCGTCAGCCCGTACATGTCCATGGTCATCTGGCAGGGGATGAACTCGACCCCCATCGCCTGGGCGACCTCGAGCAGTTCCTTGGGGCTCGCGACGTGGTTCTGGCGCCGCAGCGAGTCGATCATCCAGGGCCCCATGCCGAGGAAGTTCATCTTGGAGAGCTTGCGATGGCTGAGGCCGGGACGCTGCATCAGCGCGAGGAGCTTCTGCATCCAGTTCTTGCCCGTGATGCGCCGCTCGTCCTTCACGAATGCCTGCAGGGCCCAGAAGGTGACGAAGACCCGGCAGGTGGCCCCCATGGCGGCGGCGCTGGAGGCCAGCACCATGAGCGCCCAGACCTTCTCCAGCTCGCCGCTGTAGGCGATGAGGAGGATGTCGTGGGGCCGCTCCTCCGGTGCAGCCGCCTCGGCCGGCTGCGACGCGACCGCGGGGGCCTCGGCGGGCGGTTCGACCGTCAGCGTCATGGCACGTCTCCTACTTCTTCCGGAGGACGAACCGGAACACGGCACCGTCGACCGACGACTCGACGAGCGGGTTGCCGGTGGACTTCGACCAGGCCTCCAGGTCCTTGGTGGACCCCGGGTCCGTGGCCAGCAGTTCCAGGAGCTGCCCGGAGGCGAGCCCCTTCATGGCCTGCGCCGTCTTGACGATCGGCATGGGGCAGGCGAGTCCCTTCGCGTCGACCCGCGCGGCGATCTCAAGCGTGGTCATCGTCCCTTCCTTTGTGCTAGATGGCTGCGCCGTTGGCGCGCGCCGTGAATCCCGATCTCAGATGAAGAGCACCTGGCCGCTGCCCGCGGCCGCGATGAACCCGGCGATCCCCTCCACCCCGTCGACCATGGGGTCGAGATCGGTGGGCTGGAGCTTCAGGATCTCCATCGACTGGGCGCAGGCGTGGATCTCCACCTCGCCCAACTCCTTGGACATGCGGAACGTCTCCGCCCAGTTCACCTGCCCGGCGGCGATGGCCGCGTTCAGCGCTGCGGCGCCCGACGTGCTGGCCTCCGGCGAGAGAGCGCTGCCGCGGCCGGAGCGGTCCGCCCGGAAGGCCTCGAGCCCCCAGTACTGGAGCAGGATGCGGACCGGGCGGCCGAGCGCGGCCGCGCCGGCCGCGAAGACGCTGGCCGCCGTGAGCCGGTCGTCGGTGCCGGAGAAGATCACGATCGAGAGGGGGTCGTCCATCGATGCCTCACACGGGCTCTGGGAGCCGCAGCGGCTCGGCGGCCGCCGCGGACTGAGGGGTGGTTCCCGAGAGCATCCCGAGCCGGGCGAGGCGGCGCATCAGCACCGCGTGCATGATGTCGCAGGCCCGGATGATCTCCGGATCGGCGAGCCGGTAATGCACCTCGCGGCCATCCCGTTCCGCCTCGACGAGCCCTGCGCCCCGCATCACGGCAAGGTGCTGGGAGATGTTCGGCTGGGACACGCCGATCTCCTCCGCCAGCCGACCGACCTCGCAGGGACCCTCCGCCAGCCGGTGGATGATCTCCAGGCGGCGGGGGTTCGCGAGCGTCTTCAGGACCGTGGCCTGCATCTCGCAGATCTCATCCATGGATGCGAGGATGAAGTCATGCGCACCTTTGCATCAGTACCGGCCATGCCCGAAGAGAGCGGGCTGCAGGGCCTTGAGCCCGGCGGGCCGATTGCCCCGGTCCGAGGTGACTGGTGACCCGATCGTGGCGGCCCGCCCCCGGGACGGCTACGCGCCGGCTGGCCCGTCGACCGGCCGGCCGGCAGGGCTCCGCGACCCTCGCGGGCCGACCGGGGGTACCCTACCCATCCGGAGAGTTCCGTCTCCGTGTGGAGTGCCCCGAGGGGGCCATTCGGCAGCTTGGGCGGGTCGCATGCCGCCGGCAGAATGACACGATCCGCGTCCCGCACCGCAGAGCGCACCCATGCCCGTGACGTCTCCCGAAGCCCGCACCGACGACCACGCTGTTCACCTGCGCCTCGTGCAGCCATGGGCCGGCGACCCCGCGCGGGCGCGCGCGTCGCTCGGCGACGGCGGTGCCGAGTGGCTGGGAACGCCGCTGGATCGCCCGGCCGACCGGCCGCACGTGCGGCGCTTCGAGAGCGACCTGGTGCTCCCCATGCGCGAGCAGGCGCGCCACATGGTCCTTCGGAAGGCCGCGCTGGTGGACCTGGGGCCGGTGGAGGCGATCCCGGGCGGGTTCCGGGTGGACGTGAGCTGGCGGTCGGCCAACCTCGCGCCCCTCTTCCCGGTCTTCGTCGGGACGCTGACGGTCCTCGAGGGCGAACTGACGCTCGACGGCTACTATGCGCCGCCGGGCGGCGAGATCGGCGTGATCCTGGACCGCGCGCTGCTCAACATCGCGGCCCGCGGGACGGCTCGCTGGTTCCTGAGCAAGGTCGCCGAGGCGCTCGCGAACACGGATCCCGGGCGCTGACGTCGGGGACGCCGAACCGGCCGCCGCAGGGTGCCTGCGGGCCGGGCGCACGCCCGGGGATCTGCCGCGGAGCGACGCGCGGCGCTAGGAGACGAGCGGGAAGGGGTGCTCCGGGTCGAGCCCGAGGTCGCCGATGGCCGCCTGCGCCACGCTCCGGTCGATCCGCTCGCCGGCCGCCAGCGCGCCCAGCGTCGCCACCACGATGTGCTCGGCGTCCACCTCGAAGAACCGACGCAGCGCCTCCCGCGTGTCGCTCCGACCGAACCCGTCGGTGCCCAGCGAAACCCACGTGCCCGGGATCCACCGCGCGACCTGGTCCGGCACCGCCATCACGTAGTCGGTGGCGGCCACGATGGGTCCCGCGGCCCCGGCCTCGGAGAGCGCCGACGTGACGTACGGGACCCGCCGCGGCTGGCCGGGGTGGAGCCGGTTCCAGTGCTCCACCTCCAGCGCCTCGGCCCGCAGCTGCTGGTACGACGTCGCGCTCCAGGCGTCCGCCGCGACGCCATAGCGCTCGGCCAGGAGCTCCTGCGCGCGCAACACCTGCTGCATGATCGAGCCGCTCCCGAGAAGCGTCGCGCGGGCGCGCACGGTCCCCTCGATGCTCGGCGCGCCGCGGAAGCGGTAGAGCCCGCGGACGATCCCGTCGGCGACACCATCGGGCATCGGGGGCATCACGTAGTTCTCGTTGTACACGGTGAGATAGCAACTGGTGTCGTCGCCGCCGAGCATCCGGGCGATGCCATCGCGGACGATCTCGGCCGTCTCGAACGCGAAGGCCGGGTCGTAGGCGCGGATGGCAGGGTAGGCCGAGGCCAGCAGGTGACTGTGGCCATCGTCGTGCTGCAGCCCCTCGCCGTGCAGCGTGGTCCGGCCGGCGGTGGCGCCCACCAGGAAGCCACGCCCGCGCACGTCGCCGAGCGCCCAGAACGGGTCGCCGGTCCGCTGGAAGCCGAACATCGAGTAGAAGATGTAGAAGGGCAGCATGGGCTCGCCGTGGGTGGCGTAGCTGGTCGCCGCCGCTTGGAAGGAGGCGCTCGATCCGGCCTCGGTGATCCCCTCCTCCAGCACCTGCCCGTCGGTCGCCTCGCGGTACGAGAGGACGAGGTTGGAATCCACCGGCTCGTAGCGCTGCCCGTGCGCGGCGTAGA
>JAKAHX010000216.1 GCA_021814735.1 Chloroflexota bacterium
TCCCGCGCGCGCTCTGGATCTGGCTCGGGATCCTCGCCGTTCCGGCCCTGCTCGGCGCCGCCGCGGCGGCCAGGAGCCTGATCCCCGGCGACAAGGCGATCGGGACCACGCCCACCGTCGAGTGGGGCGTCCTGATCGTGGGGTACGTCTTCTTCGCGATCACCACCAGCGGGCTGTGCCTCGCGTCGTCACTGGGGACGGTCTTCGGGATCGAGCGCTTCCGCCCGCTCGAGCGGCGTCACGCGATCCTCGCCGTGCTGTGCCTCTCGACAGCGTTCGGGATCATCGCCCTCGACCTGCACTACCCGGTCCGCCTGGTCTTCGGCGCGGTGCTCAACCCGAGCCCGTCATCGCCCATGTGGTGGATGGGCGTCTTCTACGGGATCTATTTCGGCTCCCTGCTGCTCGAGGTGTGGAGCATGTTCCGGGGCCACGCCCGGATCCACGGCTGGGCCTGCCTCTTCTCCTCGATCATGGCCATCATCGCCCCGAGCACGCTCGGGGCCGTCTTTGGGGTCCTCGGATCGCGGCCCTTCTGGAGCGGCCCGTTCACGCCGCTCCTGATGCTCGCGTCCGCCTTCGTCTCCGGGACGGCCCTCCTGGGCGTGGCGTTCGGGGTGGCGATCCGGTTCCGGCTCACGGGAGTCGAACGGGCGGCGACCACGGCGATGCCCGCCATCCGCCTCATCCTCTCGATCGGGCTGCTGGCCGCCTCGGTGCTGGTGGCCCGGGAGCTCGCCGCCGGCATGACCTCGAGCGACCTGGGTCTTGCGGCGGCGACGCGTGCGCTTGTGGCGGGGCCGCTCGCACTGCCGTTCTGGACGCTGCGGGTGGTCGGTGGCCTGGCGATCCCGTTGCTCCTGCTGGCGCTGCCGTGGACGAGGACGCCGGTCGGGGTGTTCTCGGCCTCGGTCCTGGCCATCACCGGTATCTTCGTGGACCGCCTCACGTTCGTCATGGCCGGGCAGATCGCACCGACCACGGCGGTGGCCGGCGTGGTGTCCGCGCCGTACGCGTCGTACGTGCCATCGGCGGTGGAGATCGGGATCCTGGTCGGCGCCGTGGCGTTCGTCGCGATGGCCTTCACCCTGGCCGAGCGGTACCTCGACCTGGGCGAGACGGACGTCCACGCGGTCCTCTCGCCGGCGGCGATCCGGGGATACCGGGACCAGCTCCGCTCGGCGTTCCGGGGAGGGGTCCTGGTTGTCGAACCGCAGGCAGCGTGGGCGGCGACGCCTGCGGCGACCGATGGCGTCGCGGGGCCGGACGAGCTCGCACCGGAGCCGATGTCCCCGGCGGACGGGGAGGCGGCGCCGGCAGCGGTGGAAGCACCCGTGGCGGAGGAGGTACCCGTGGGGTCGGTGACGACGCCAGTGCCAGTGGCGACGCCAGGTCCGGCGGCACTCGGTGCGGGGACCGGTCCCGACGTGGCGCCGGTGCTCGAGCGGGAGCCCGACGCCGACCGCACCGGCGCGGAGCTCGTGGCCATCCCGGAGCTCGTGCCCGGGCCGGGGCTCGACTCCGGCATGACACCCAAGCGCGAACAGGCCCAGGGCGCGTGCGACGTCCGGTGGCCGGAGCCTGAGCCACTCCCGTGGCGGGAGACCGCGCCCGAGTACCCGCCGCGACTGCCCGGGTCGCCAGCCGGTCCCCCGGATCCCGGGGCCACGGAAGATCGCCCCGGGGGCGAGACATGATCCGGCCCCTCCTCCGCCGATACGGCTACTGGGTGACCGTGGTGGCGCTGGCCGCCGCCACGTGCGTGCTCGGGCTCTTCCTGCTCGACAACGTCGTGGTGCCCGGCCTGGCCCGCACCGGCGTCCCGTCCGCCGCCACGGCACCACCGTCCTCGCCGCCGGCGTCTCCGCTGGCAGAGACCGCTCCCGGCATGGGTGGGGCCGTGCCGGCCAACGCCGACTGCGGTGCATGCCACCTGACCAACGCCGGGGTGATCGGCCTGCGGTCCATCCCGGCGATGGGCCATCCGCTCCAGGGATGGACGCAGTGCACCGCGTGCCACTCGACCCGGACGCTCGTCGCCACCGCGCCCGGCCACACGGGCATCCATGCATCGGCTTGCCTCACCTGCCACAGGCCCGGCAACCTCCCGGCTCCACTCTCGAGGCCCCACAGGGCGCTCCAGAACATGGAGTGCCTGGACTGCCACGGCACGACCGCCCCGCTGCCAGCGGACATGACGCATCGCTCCGAACGGGTCTGCTGGCTCTGTCATCGCCTGCCCGAGGTACAGCCCCCCGTCCCCGCGCACTCGACGCTCAGCGGCGAGACCGACTGCCTGACGTGCCACGTCGCCGGCAAGGTCGGAGCGCTGCCCGCCGACCACGCCACGCGAACCTCGTCCGAGTGCCTGCTCTGTCACGACATGCCCGGCGCCGCTACGACCACCCGGCCCAGCCCAGCGCCGGGGTCGTCGGCGGCGGCGTCCGCCGGCGCCACCACCGACGACGTGGCAGGCACGGACCGCGAGGCCCCGACCGGTCCGCTGTTCGCGCTGGCGGGCCCGGCACTGCCAGCCGCCAACCTGGGCCGGTAAGCGCGGCGCCGGGGCTGGCCGCACCGACCGCGGGCGTGCCCGGGCTCGCGCAGCGTGGCGTTGGCCCCGTGGCGGCCGGACGCGGCGCTCCAGGCCCCTGCCCGCGGCGCCGGTCACGGCGCGCGGGATCCACGAAACGACCGGCTGCTCGCTCGGCCGTCCGTCGAGGCCGCCCTCGGGGGGCCGATCCCCGCGGAGGGCAGCGAGTGACCGGACGGGCTGCGGCTGGCCCAGCGGATCGACGAGCAGGAGACGCAGCGTCGCTCCCTGGTCCACGTCGCCGAGCGGGAGTGGGCCCCGTCCTCGGCGGCAGCGGCGCGCGCGGCTTCGCGCACGTGGCCGTCCTGCGCGCCTGCGCGGAAACGGCGATCCCGGTCGACATGATCGGGGGCACGAGCAGCGGTGTGATCTCCGGCGCCCTGCAGGCGATGGGGCTCGACGCGGCAGAGGTCCTCGAGGTGCGTGCCGAACGTCTCGCTCCGTGCTGCACCTGACACCCCCGCTCGTCTCGCTGGCCGCGGGCGGCCGCGATCCGCGTGACGATGTCGCCCCCCGCCGTCTTCGCGCCGAACCATCCCGACGGCGATCTCCTCGTGGACGGCGGCTGCCCAACTACCTGGTCATCGACACGATGCGTGCCCGCCACCCGAGCGGCGCCGAGCTGGCGCATCGACGCCTTGCCGGCGGTCGACCTGGCGGCCCCCGTGCCCTTCGGCCCGGCCGTGACCGGCTGGCGCGTGGTGGGCCGTCGCCTGGTCCAGCGGGCCAGCGCGGGACGCGGCACGGGTCGTCGCGGGACGAACCGGCGGCGTGGTGGTCCGGGTGGTCCGGGCGGACGGAGGACGACCCGGGGCGTGATCCGAGGCGTGCCACCCACGGCGTACGATGGGCCGGTGGCGGCTCGGATCGACCTGAACGCGGACGTGGGCGAGAGCTTCGGCCCCTGGCGGATGGGGGCGGACGCCGCCCTGATGCCGCACCTCAGCTCGGTCAACGTCGCCTGCGGGTTCCACGCGGGCGATCCCCTCACCATCCGGCAGACAGTCAGGCTCGCGCTCGACCTGGGCCTCGCCGTCGGGGCGCATCCCGGTTACCCGGACCTGGTCGGGTTCGGGCGCCGGTCCCTGTCGATGGCGCCGGCCGAGCTGGAGGCCGCGGTCCTCTACCAGGTGTCCGCGCTGGACGGGATCGTGCGGGCCGAGGGCGCCCGCCTCGCCCACGTCAAGGCGCACGGCGCGCTGTACCACCACCTGGCCGCCGACCCCGTGGCCGCCACGGCGTTCTGCGCGGCGGTGGCGCGCCTGGACGCGCGCCTCCGCGTGGTGGGGCCGCCCGACTGCTCGTTGCTGGTGGCGGCCCGGGACCGGGGACTGCGGTACCTGGTCGAGGGGTTCGCCGATCGAGTCTACGAGGCCGGTGGACGCCTGCGTTCCCGCGATCTGGCGGGCGCGCTGAACGAGGCACCGGAGGCAGCCGCCGCCCAGGCGCTGGCGATCGCGCGCGAGGGGCGCGTCAGGTCTGCCGACGGTTCCTGGTTCCCGGTGCCGGCGGACACGATCTGCATCCACGGCGACACGCCCGGGGCCCCCGCGATCGCCGAGGCGGTGCGACGGGCGCTCGCCGCCGCGGGGATCACCGTGGCGGC
>JAKAHX010000217.1 GCA_021814735.1 Chloroflexota bacterium
ACGGAGGACCGCCTCCGCCTCCCGCCACCTGGCGTGGGCGGCGCGATAGGGCACGGGCGCCGCGAGCCAGCGCTCGGCCAGCCGGCCCCACGCGTCAGGGTCGGGCGGACCGCTGATGCGTGTCCGGTGGGCCCGTGCCATCTCGAGGAGCAGGTCGGCCTCCTGCTTGGCGCCCAGCTCCGGCGAGATCCCGCGCGAGTTCACCCGCCGCGTCGCCTCGTCGAGGACGCGATCCGCCCAGGCCAGTGCCTCGGCCACCGTGGCATCGTCGCCACGGTCCCGCGCCTCCTCCGCGACTGCCGCCGCCGCCTCCACGGTCGTGGCCGCGGCGATGGCGACCTGCGTCCAGTCGTCGGTGCGCAGCACGCCCGTCCAGCCACGCTCCGCGACCCGCCGTGCCTCCTGGACGTCCTCCCGCCAGAGGGCGAAGCTGACGCTCGCCCGCTGCACGTCGGCCAGGCCGCGCGGATCCTCGACCGACTCCTGCTGCAGGACCAGTTGCCCCAGGAGCCGCCCGGCCTCCTCGTCCGACGCGGACTCCACGCGGGCGCTGGTGAGCCAGAGCAGCGGCGCGAAGCGCGCGACGCCGGGCGGGCTCCACTCCAGCGCCTCCCGACAGATCGCGACCGACTCCTCCCAGCGACCCAGGGCGAAGAGCCCGTCTGCCCCGTTGCCGCGCAGGAAGGCGCCGTAGACCGCCTCCTGGCCCCAGCGCCGCGCCTCCGCGATCCCCTCTTCCACGGCCGCGAGCGCCTCCAGCCTGCGTGAGCCGAGGTCCAGCAGCGTGGTCCGGTTCGCATACGCGCGCATCAGGTCGTCCAGTCGACCGGCCCGCCTGGCGAGACCGGAGGCCTCCGCCAGCATCGCCAGCCCGCCCTCGAGGTCGCCCAGGTACGCGACGTCCACGCCGAGGGTGCAGGTCGCGTGGCCGAGCTCGGCGATGGCGGCCTCGCCGAGGCTCTGCGCGATCGAGATCGCCTCCCTCGCCTGTCGCGCGCTCTCCTCGAAACGGCCGTCGAGCATCAGCACCTGGGCGAGGGCCCCGAGCACGCGGGCCCGCTCGACGGAGGGACCGGGCGGCGCGATCTGGACGCCGGTTCGGAACGCCGAGAGGGCGTCGTCGATCTCGCCGGCCGCCCAGCGGCAGCGACCCAGCTGTTCGTACAGCCCGGCCAGCTCCAGCGCACGCCGGGCGGCGGCGCCACCTTCCCGCGCGGTCGCGGTGGCACGCGCGGTCGCGCGCGCGAGGCTGCCCGTGTCGGACCTCTCGGCGATGGCCCGTGCCGCTAGGTCGGCGGCGAGCCGGAACGCGCCATCCGCAAACGCCGCACCAGCGGCCCGCTCGAGGAGCAACGGCCGGTCGAGGTGCTCCGCCTCGTCGTGCTCCGCCTCGCCGTGCTCCGCCTCGTCGTGCTCCGCGTCTCCCGGGCGTGTCGTAGGCTCGCGACGGCTGGTGCCCAGCGCGTCCAGTTCGAGGGCACGCAGGTAGTGCTCCAGTGCGGTGCCGGCGGGGTCCAGGGGCTCGGCGGCGATTCCCGCCGCGGCATGCGCGTCGCGCGCGCGGTCGAGGCGGAGTGCCCGTTCCCAGTGCCAGGCGGCCTCCGCCGGGCTGCCGGCCAGGCGTTCGGCGACCGCCGCGTGCACGGCCTGCCGGCCCAGCGGATCGAGCTGCCCTTCGATCGTCTCCGCGTACAGCTCCTGCGCGATGCGCACCTGGCCCCCTTGCGAGGCCACCAGGCCGCTGGCGGTCGCCTCCCGGAGGGCCGGCTCCCCCAGCTGCCCGCCCAGGACCCGCAGGCCCGCCAGCCGGGCCGCCGCGATGGGACGCCGGACGACGGCGAGGACTCGCACCCACCGTGCGGCGGCAGCGCCCAGCAAGACGACCCGGGACTCCACCAGGTCGTCGAAGCTGTCCGAGAGGCGGGCGTCCGGGACGTGCCTGCGCGCGTCCAGGAGCTGCCGCGCACGCAGCGGATTGCCGCCCGATCGCTCGACCATGGCGGCCAGCAGCGCCGCCGTGGGCCGCTCGCCCGTCTCCGACTGGATGAACCGCAGCAGCTCGTCGGGCCGGAGCGGCCCGAGCTCGATCCGGTCCACCCCTGGTTGGTCAGCGAGCAGACCCGCGATGCGGCTGAACGGGTGCCGTCGGCTCAGCTCGTCGTGGTGGTAGGAGAGCACGAGGCAGAGCGGGACCGGGACGTCGAGCCCCAGCATGAACTCCACGAACGCGCGGGTTCCAGCATCGGCCCAATGCAGGTCGTCGAGCACGAGCAGCGCGGTGCGATCGCCGGCGAGGCGGCCCAGGACCCCGAGCACCGCTTCGACGAAGCGACCCCGCCGCCGGTCGGGGCCCGACACCATGGGGACATCGATCGGGCACGCGGCGGCGATCGTGTCCGCCAGCTCCGGGAGCAGCAGCGCGAACTCGCCCGCGGCGTTGCCCAGCACCTCCGGCAGACGCTCCGGACCGAGCGCGGCGATCGGCCCGTGCAGGGCCGCGGACAGGGCCGCGTACGGGTGACCGGAGAGCGGCTCCACGGCGGCTCCCCGGGCGACCACGACGCCCGGTTCGTCCGCGAGGCGGCGCTCCAGCTCCGTGAGCAGGGTGCTGACGCCACTGCCGGTTGCCCCGGTGACCACCACGCGCGACAGCCGGCCGGCGGCGGCACGGTCCAGCGCCGCACCGAGGCGGGCCAGCTCGTGCTCCCGTCCGACCACCTGCATGCGGACAGGATAGTTGCCGGCGCCACGGGAACGACCGCACCGTCGCGGGCTGGGCATCGAGGACGCACGGCGCGGGGCGGCTGTACCCTCCCCGGGGAGACGTTCCGGGCGGCCACGATCGATCGGTGGGCCGGCACAGCGCGAGAGGGCAGGCGGCCATGACCGCGAGAACGAAGGGCAATCCCGGCACGACCCGCGGGCCGCGGCGGCACGGCAGCGCCGCACAGGCCACGATCGGACCCGTGGCGGGCCCGGACGCGGTCGAGATGGCTCCCGCGTTCGTGGAGGCCGCCGCGTTTGCGGGAGCTCCTGTGTCGGCGGCAGCTCCCGAGCCCGCGGCAGCTCCCGCGTCAGCAGCAGCTCCCGCCACCACCGCAGAGGGCAACGGGCGCGTCCACCCAGGCAACACCCTGAACGAGCTCTCCGGCGAGGAGTGGCTCTACTTCACCAAGTCGCTTTGGACGACCGCCTATCCCTCCGAGCTCGGCCACGCGGCCCGCAGGGCGCACGGCGCCAACAAGCCGCCGCGGCTCATGGCGCGCCTCATCGAGTTCTTCACGAAGGGCGGCGAGCTGGTCCTGGACCCCTTCGCGGGCGTGGGCGGCACCCTGCTCGGAGCCGCCATCTGCCGTGTGCCCAGGCGCGCGCTCGGGATCGAGCTGGATCCGCGGTGGGCCGCGATCTACGAGGCCGTCGTGCGCGACGCGCTCGATCCGGCGCGGGGCACGGCGCCCCTGCTGGCGGACCTGGGCCCGGCCGACCCCGGCGGACCGCGCCGCTTCGACCCGTCCGGCTGCCGGATGGAGGTCGGGGACGCGCTCGCGATCCTCCCCGGCATGCCCGACGGCTCGGTCGACTTCGTCGCGACCGACCCGCCCTACAACCCCCAGCTGCGGCTCACGATGTCCGGGGGGCCGCTGGCGGCCGCGCACGCGAACCGTCGCACCGACTACGCGATGGTGACCGATTCCCCCGCGGACCTGGCGAACAGCGCGTCCTACGAGGACTACCTGGGGCGGATGGAGGCGGTGCTTGCGCAGCTTCGTCGCGTCCTCCGTGACAGCCGCTATGCCGCCGTGATCGTCCGCGACGCGTACCAGGAAGGACGCTACCGCTTCACGGGCGCGGACCTGGCAGCCCGGGCGGAGCGTGCGGGGTTCGTGCCCAAGGGCGACCTCGTCTGGTACCAGGCCGGGACCCGGTTGCGGCCCTACGGCTACCCGCGGGCGTTCGTCCCGAACATCGTCCACCAGCACGTGCTGGTGCTGCGCGCCGGTTGACGGCCGGCCGGCGCTCGCGGCATCCACGGCCTGCGGCGGCGCGCCGCGCGACGAACACCCCTCCCGGCTCGGCCGATCCCGCGCGGCGACGGCGCCGCCGGGGCCATAGAATCGACGGGCACGCCGAGCCCGGTCAGGCATGCGCCCGGGCCACAGTGCGGGTTCATACGTC
>JAKAHX010000218.1 GCA_021814735.1 Chloroflexota bacterium
GAGCGTCCTGTCCGGGGAGGACGGCGCCGAGGCCGTGTTCGACGCCGACGGCCTCGGGCTGGCCTACCGGGAGAGCCGGCTCAAGCACCCGCGCGCGCGGGTGCCCGATCTGGTCACGTGGGCCACCTTCGCGCTCGTGCCGGTCGAGCGGTCGGTCATCGACGAGCGGCTCGACGAGATCCGCCGCTGGCGCCGGCTCCACCAGCCGGTGGGGATGCCGTCGGCGGGGAGTGTGTTCCGCAACCCGCCGACCGGCCCGTCGGCGGGCGAGCTGATCGACCGCGCGGGGCTCAAGGGCCACCGGATCGGCGGCGCCAGCGTGAGTCAGAAGCACGCGAACTTCATCGTGAACGACGGGCACGGCACGGCGGCGGACGTGCGCCGCCTCGCCGACCTGGTCCGGGCCACCGTGGCCGCGCGCTTCGGCGTCGACCTGCAGCCGGAGGTCGTCTTCGCGGGCGACTGGTCCGGCTGGGAGGCCGGAGCCGCGTGAGCCGCGAGGGTCGTCCGGCGAACCCGCCGGCGTCGCATCGGCAGGGCGGCCGCGCGCGGCGGCCCGCGACCCCCGTGCCCGGGCCGCCGGGGCCGCGCATCCCGGCCGACGGGGGCTTGCCGGCACCCGTCCCGGTGGCGGTCCTCCTCGGGGGTCCCTCCGCGGAGCACGACGTATCGCTCGTCTCGGGTCGCGCCATCGCGGCGGCGCTCGCCGGCGCCGGCCACCCGGTGGAGGGCTGGCTGATCGATCTCGATGCGGGGTGGTGGCGGCTCCCCGACGGTGCCCTCGACCCCGCCCTTCCGGCCGTCGCCTACGACGACCCGGCGTCGCTGGGCGCGCAGGGGCCCCACCGGGCAGGCCAGGTCCTCGCCGAGCTCGCCGCGCGCGATCCGTCGCCCGTCGCCTTCGTGGCCCTCCACGGCCCGTACGGCGAGGACGGGACAGTCCAGGCGCTCTGCGAGGCGGCCGGACTGGTCTACACGGGAGCCGGCGTGGCGGCCTCGGCGGTGGGCATGGACAAGGCGCTCTTCAAGCGCCTGGTGGCCGCCCTCGGGATGCCGGTCGTCCCATGGCGCGAGGTCACCGCGGCCGCGCTGGAGACGGACCGGGAGGGCACGCTCGCCGACCTGCGCGCGTTCGCCCACGCGCTGCCCGACCCGCGCCTGATGGTCAAGCCGGCCCGCCTGGGGTCGAGCGTCGGCATGACCATCGTGCACCACCCGGACGACGCGGCGGAGCTGGACGCCGCGCTGGGGGCTGCGCTGCACTACGACGAACGGATCCTCGTCGAGGCGTACCTGGACCATCCGCGGGAGCTCGAGATGGCAGTGCTCGGCAACGGCCCGGAGGACCTGGAGAGCCACGGGCCCGGCGAGGCCTTCCCGGGGCACGAGTTCTACGACTTCACGGCCAAGTACGCGCAGGGCGTCTCGGCCACCACCGGGCGCGCCGACGTGCCGCGGCCGCTGCGCGAACGGCTGCACGCGCTCGCGCGCGAGGCGTTCCTGGCGATCGGCGGGGAGGGGTTCGCGCGGGTCGACTTCCTGCTGGCGGGGGACGCGCTCTACCTCAACGAGCTCAACACGATTCCCGGCTTCACGCCGATCAGCCTCTTCCCGGCCATGTGCGTGGCGGACGGCGTCCCCTTCGCAGAGGTGTGCCAGCGGATCCTCGCGCTGGCGCTCGACCGGGAACGGCGGCGACGGCGTCACCGGCTGACCAGGGCCGACCTGCCATGAAGCGTGCCGCGAGCGCGGGCCGCCGGCGATGGGCGGATCGGAGGACCGCATGACGCTGCCGATCCGCCGCGCGTCGCGCCGGCGGGCGCCCGGGATCCGGCGCGCGTCGGCGGGGACACCGGCCCGCCGCATCGCCGCTGCCGTGGTGGCGATCGCCGCCGCGGCCGCGATCTTCGGTGCCGCCACCTCGCCAGCGTTCGACCTGCGCCAGCTGGACGTGCGGGGTGCGACGTACACCTCGACCGCGTCGCTGGACGCCGCGCTGGGGCTGACGGGCTCGTCACACCCGAACCTCTTCGCCCTGGACACCGCCCGGCTCCGCCGGTCGCTGCTCGCCCTGCCGGCCGTCGCCGAAGCCCGGGTGGCGGTGGAGCTGCCGGACCGGCTGGTGGTGCGGCTCACCGAACGCCAGCCCATCCTGGTCTGGGCGACGGCCGACCAGCGCTGGCTCGTCGACGTCAGCGGCGTGGTGATCGGCCCCGCCTCCGCCGGGGCCCCGGACGCTGCCGGGCTGCCCGTCTTCTCGGACGACCGCAGCGGGCGGCCCGCGCTGGCGCCCGGTGACACCATCGACCCGACGGACCTGGCCGTGGCACGGCTCCTGGGCGCCCTCACGCCGGCGTCGCTCGGCAGCCGGGCCAGCGGCCTCACCTACGAGATCACCGACGCGAACGGCTTCACGGTGGCCGCGCAGCCGCACGGCTGGCTGGCGATCTTCGGGATGTACACGCCCACGCTCCGGCCGCCGACCCTCATCCCGGCCCAGGTCCAGTGCCTGCGAAGCCTGCTGGGGCAGGTGGGGGAGCGCAAGGTCGTGACGGTCTACCTGTTCCCGGAGGGCGACCAGTGCGGCACCTACACGACCGCGTCATGATGGGGGCGTGCCGCGGGGACGCGGAGACGGAGCGGCACGTTCCAGGGGGGCCGGCCTCCGGGCTGGCGGCCGCCGGCGAGGCCGCCTCGCAGAGCCGCCTTGCCGGGGTTGCTCGGGGTCGGGTAGCCTTGCGCCGTTCGATTGCGAGGAGGTGGGGACAACGTGTGGATCCCGCTGGCGGGGCTGCTCGTCGGCGTGCTGCTGGCCCTCGTCCTCCGCATCAACGTCAGCTACGAGCTGGCGCGATACTCGGCGGTGGGGATCCTGGCTGCGGTGGACTCCGTACTGGGGGCGATCCGGGCCGAGTTGGATGGCAGCTACGACAACCGGATCTTCATCTCGGGTTTCATCGTGAACGCCCTGGTGGCGGTCCTCCTCACGTTCGTGGGGGACCGGCTGGGGCTGGACCTGTACCTCGTGGCACTCATCACGTTCGGCCTGCGCATCTTCCAGAACGTCGCCCTGATCCGGCGGCACTTCCTCTAGGCCGGGCGACACCTCGGATGAAGGGATAGGGCGTGGAGCGAGAAGCGGTCATCGCCGCCATCGACGTCGGCACCAGCAAGGTCGTCGCGCTGATCGCGGAGATCAGCACCGATGGCGGGCTCTCCATCATCGGGAAGGGGGCGCCGGCGTCGTCGGGCCTGAAGAAGGGCGTCGTGGTCAACATCGACCAGACGGTCGCCTCCATCGCCAGCGCGCTCGAGCAGGCGGAGCGGACGAGCGGCGTGCGGATCGAGTCGGCGTTCGTGGCCGTGGGCGGGAGCCACATCGAGAGCCTCAACTCGCATGGCGCGGTCGCGGTCAGCGGCCACGACAAGGAGGTGAGCCGGGAGGACGAGGAGCGCAGCATCGACGTCGCGCGCGCGGTCTCCATCCCGTCCAACCGCGAGATCCTCGACGTCATCACGCGCGGCTACACGGTCGATGGCCAGGAGGGCGTCAAGGACCCCATCGGGATGAGCGCGACCCGCCTGGAGGTGGACGCCCACATCGTCACGGGCAGCGTGAGCGCCGTCCAGAACCTCTCCAAGTGCGTCGCCCAGGCTGGCATCCGCATCGAGCAGAAGGTGCCCGCGCCGCTGGCCGCCGCGGAGGCGGTCCTGACCGACACCGAGCGCGACCTCGGGGTCGCCGTCGCGGACATCGGTGCCGGGACCACGTCCCTGGCGTTGTTCATGGACGGCTGGCCCTTCCACACGGCGGTGCTGCCGGTCGGCGGCAACAACGTCACCAACGACCTGATGATCGGGCTGAAGACCAGCCTCCAGGTGGCCGAGGACGTCAAGGTGCGGCATGGCTGCGCCGACCTGCGGGCGGTGGCGCCCGAGGAACTGATCACGGTGAGCGTCTTCGGCGAGGACCAGGGCCGGACCATCCAGCGCGCGGAGGCCTGCGACATCATCGAGGCGCGGATGCGGGAGCTGTTCGAGCAGCTCGGCGAGCAGATCTCCGCGGCCGGCAAGGGCGGGATCCTCCCGGCCGGCATCGTCCTGACCGGGGGAGGGGCACAGCTGGCCGGCGTGGCCGAGCTGGGTCGCGAGGTGCTGCAGATGCCGGTCCG
>JAKAHX010000219.1 GCA_021814735.1 Chloroflexota bacterium
AAGCCGTCCAGGATCACCGTGCGCTCGGCCATGCCGGGCAGGCTGGCGATGCTGACGTGTTCGCCCTCGTAGAGGATCCGGCTGTAGATCTCGTCGGCCAGCACCACGAGGTCGTGCGCCTTCGCGATCTCGGCGATCTGCTCGAGGTCGCTGCGGGTGAGCACGCCGCCCGAGGGATTGGCCGGGGAGTTGATGACCAGCAGGCGGGTGCGCGGCGTCACCAGCGAGCGCAGCTCGTCGATGTCGATCCGGAAGCCGTTGGACTGCCGGATGGGCACGGGCACCGGGGTGCCGCCCATGAAGCGGACCAGGGACTCGTAGATGGGGTAGCCCGGATCGGGCACGAGTGCCTCGTCGCCCTCCTCGATGACCGCCTGGATGGCGTAGAGCATCACGCCCTTGCCGCCGACGGTGACGAAGACCTGCTCGGGGCTGACCGTGATCCCCCGGCGGGCGGCCGCGTCCGCCGCGATGGCGGCGCGCAGCTCGGGGATCCCGGGATACGGGGCATAGTGGGTCTTGCCGGCCTCCAGGGCACGGGCCGCCGCGGCACGGATGTTGGAGGGCGTGTCGAAGTCCGGCTCTCCGATCTCCAGGTGCACCACGTCGACCCCGGTGGCTTCGAGCGCGCGGGCCCGGGCGGCCGCCTCGAACGCGGTCTCCGTCCCGATGCGCTCCATCCGGCTCGCGAGTCGCATCACACGCCTCCAGTCTCGCAGACGCTAGTCATCTGACAACTCTTCTTTGCACGCGGCACCGGGCCCGCCCAAGTGCCATTCGGCATGTTCGGCCTGCCCCGGATCCGCCGGGGGCGGTGGCACGAGTGACTGCGGGGAGCGCGACTCCGTGGCCGCGGGCGACGCGAGGGCCGTGGCGTCCACGAGTTCGAGCTCGAGGGGCACCAGCCGGAACCCCACGCTGTCGACCAGCCCGCGATCCGTGATCCGCAGGGCCGGGATCACGGAGAGGGCCAGGAACGACATCGTCATCAGCGGCGCCGGCAGCGTGACGCCCAGCTGGTCGTGCGCCGCCTGGTCGAGCGCCCGCGCCGCGGCCGCGACCTGCTCCACCGGCAGGTCGGAGAGGAGCCCCCCGATCGGGCACGGCACCTCGGCGATCACGCGGCCCCCCAGGACCGCCACCTGGCCTCCGCCCGTCTCCGCCAGCCGATGCACCGCGGTGGCCATGTCGGCATCGTCCACCCCGAGCACCACCAGGTTGTGCGCGTCGTGCGCGATGGTGGAGGCCATGGCACCCCGGCGGATGCCGAAGCCGGTGACCAGCCCCAGGCCCATCCGGCCGGTCGCGGCGTGGCGCTCGATGACGCTCACCTTCGCGAGATCCCGGGCCGGATCCGCCAGGAGCATCCCGTCGGCGCCGCGGGGCGGTTCCGCCGCGAACTCGCGCGTGACGATCCCCCCCGGCTCGATCCCGATGACCCGCACGGGCCCGCGGACCGGCACGCGGAAGCTGGCGGGCTCGACGGCCGGGATGCGCACACTCCCGCGCATCCAGTCCGGCACGCGCGCCCGTGGCACGTCCAGGGCCACCCCGTCCGCGGCGACCATCCGGCCGCGCTTCCAGACCTTGACCGGACGGAACGCGGCGAGGTCCTCGACGGCCACGATGTCTGCCAGGTACCCGGGCGCGGTCGCCCCGTATCCCTCGAGGCGGTGCCAGCGGGCCGTGTGGAGGGTGGCCATGATCACCGCGTCCGCCGGGGAGCAACCACAGGCGACGCACCTGCGGACGACGTCGTTGACGTGGCCGGCGGCCAGGAGGTCGTACGGCTCGCGATCGTCGGTGCAGAGCATGCAGCCCGCCGGCCCGTGCTCGATCACCAGCGGGGCGAGCGCCTCGACGTCCCGGGTGGCCGACCCTTCGCGGATCATGATCTGCATCCCCAGCCGCCGCTTCTCGAGTGCCTCCCCGAGCGTGGTGCACTCGTGGTCGCTGCCCACGCCGGCGGCCAGGTACGCGTTGAGGTCCCGTCCCGAGACGCTCGGCGCGTGACCGTCGATGTGCCCACCGGCGGCCAGCGTCACCTCGATCTTGTGGAGCACCTCCGGGTCCCGGCCGATCACCCCGGGGACGTCCATCAGCTCGGCAAGTCCCAGCGCACGGGGTTCGCTGGCCAGGAAGCCGGCGATGTCCGCCGAGTTCACCGTGTACGCGCTCGACTCGAACGGGCTGGCCGGCACGCAGGACGGTGTCATCACGTAGAAGTCGAGCGGCATCTCGCCGGCAGACGCCAGCAGCGCGCGCACCCCATCGAGCCCGAAGACGTTGGCGATCTCGTGGGGATCCAGGATCACCGTGGTCGTCCCGGCGGGAAGCACCGCGCGGGTGAACTCGTCCACCATGAGCTTGGTCGATTCGAGATGCATGTGCGCGTCGATCAGCCCGGGCAGCAGGATGAGCCCGGAGACGTCGACGGTCTCGCGGCCGGCGTACCGACCCAGTCCCGCGACGCGCTGCCCCACCACCGCGACGTCGGCTTCCAGCAGCTCGCCCGTGAAGACGGAGAGCACCCGTCCGCCGGTCAGCACGAGGTCCGCGGGCTCGTCACCGCGCGCGACCGCGATGCGCCGGGCAAGACCCGCGGTGGGATCGACCGTGCTCATCGACCGCCCCCTCCGCTCAGCGATACTCGAAGATGGGCCGCGGCCCGGGGACGTCCGGGACGGGCGCGGGGCCGGGCGAGGTGCGGGCGGGTACGAGGCCGGCCAGGTCGTCGGGGGTCACCGGGATGCGGTTCAGCTCCCTCCCGGTGGCGTCCCGCAGCGCGGCCGCGATCGCGGCGCTGGCCACGATCGTGGAGCCTTCGCCCACCCCCTTCGCGCCGTATGGCACGCCGGGTTCCGGTTCCTCGACCACCGCCGAGACCACGGGCGGCATGTCCAGGATGGTGGGCAGCAGGTAGTCCGTGAAGGACGCGTTGGCGATGCGGCCGTCGCGCAGCTGGATCTCCTCGAGCAGCGCGAGCCCGAGGCCCTGCGCCGCGCCACCCTCGATCTGTCCCTCCACCGCGCGCGGGTTGAGCGCCTTGCCCACGTCCTGCACGCCGGCCAGCTGGACGACCCGCGCAAGGCCGAGCTCCTCGTCCACCTCGACCACGGCCCGCATGGCCCCGAAGATGAACATGACGTGCGGGTCGCCCTGGCCATGCTCGTCCACCCGCGTCGTCGGGCGGTGCCGGAACACCTCCCGGGCCTCGATCGGTGCGTCCAGGAAATCCTCGATCCCGCCGACCGGCACGCCGCCGTCCAGCACGCGGCCGTCCTCCAGTCGGAGCGTGCCGGCCGCCGCGTCGCGTCCGAGCGCCTCGGCGGCCCGGGCCAGGAGCCGTTCCCGCACGGCGGCACAGGCGGTCGCCACCGCTCCGCCTGCCATCACGGTCTGCCTCGAGGCCGAGGTCGAGCCCGCGGAGCCGATCTCCGTGTCGGGCTGCACCACGACCACGTCGTCCACGCCCAGCTCGGTCCGGGCGATCTGCGCCAGGATGGTGTGCAGCCCCTGCCCGACCTCGACCGCGGCCGTGTGGACGGTCACGACGGGCCCGTCGCTCCCGCGCTCCAGGCGCACCGCCGCCTCGCAGGAATCGTCGAAGCCCTCGCTGTAGGCGATGTTCTTGTACCCGAACGCCAGGCCCGTCCCGCGCCGGATGTGCTCCCCGCGTCCGACGTTGCCGGCACCGCCGGGAAGGGTCAGCCGGTCGCGGTCCGTCGGCGGCACGTCCGGCGGCATGGGCAGCGCCGCGCAGCGCTCCAGGACCTCGCGCCCCGGCGCCGACCCGCGGATCACCTGCCCGGTGGGGAGCACCGACCCGGTGTGCAGCGCGTTCCTGGTGCGCAGTTCCAGCGGATCCATCCCGAGGGCGGCCGCCAGCTTGTCCATCTGGGCCTCGTGGGCGAAGCAGACCTGCACGGCCCCGAACCCGCGCATGGCGCCGGTGGGCGGGTTGTTCGTGTAGACCGAGGTGCCCTCGATCAGGGCGTTGGGCACCTCGTACGGGCCGGCCGCGAAGGTGGAGGCGTTCAGGAGGACAGCCGACGAGGACGAGGTGTACGCACCCGCGTCGAGCAGGAGCCGGACCCGCGCGTTGACCAGGGTGCCATCGCGCCGGGCCCCGGTCCGGGCCCAGATCCGCGCCGGGTGGCGGTGGACGT
>JAKAHX010000220.1 GCA_021814735.1 Chloroflexota bacterium
GCGTCCCGGCTCGGTCGAACACCGGGCGTGGTTCTTCGTTGCCCTGCCGGGCAACCTCGTTGCCATGGAGCTGGTGAGCGAGGGTGCGCACGCCACGTACTGTTTCCGCGTGATGCCCAGGGCCGCATACGACGGGCGGCCGGCAGCGGCGATGGCCGACGAATACGAGTCGGCGGTGGCGGCCATCAGCGCGGCGCTGGTGGAGATCCGGTTCCTGCGCGAGCCGATCGGCCTCCCGGACGCCGCCCTGGCGCTCCCCGAGAACACCCGGTATCGCCTCGCGCTCGCGGCACTCCCCTCGCTGGCCGCAGCGCGCGCCCGGTTCGTGGGGCGGGTGGTGCACGACGCCGGCTGGTCTGCGGCGATCGACGACCTGGTCCGCTGGCACGCCGCCTGCCGGGCCGACACCGCGACCTGGCCCGGCCGGTCGGTCCAGGAGGCGACCATCGCCGGGCTCGACGAGTCGGCGCCAAGGCAGGGGCAGGAGCCGCGGAAGCTAGAGAGGCCGGGCCAGCGGCAGGAGCCGGGGCAGGTACCCGGGCCCGGACCACTGCCGCCCGGCGCTTAGCAACCGGCGGACGGGGACGGTTGGCCAGGAAGAGGGAGGACGCGGATGCCGCAGTACAAGCACCCCTGCCCGCACTGCGGGCAGTTCATCACCCGCGACGTTGCCGCGTGTCCCTACTGCGGCACGCCCGACCCGTTCGCGCCGGGACGCTGCCCCGCCTGCCGGGCCGTGATCGAGGACCCGGCGTGGGTGGTCTGCCCCAAGTGCGGCCGCAGCCTGCGGGCCGGTGAGTCGGCATCGACGGCGGGACCGCGCTCCGCTGGGGCAACGGCACCTGGACGTGCGCCAGCGGCAGGAGGACCGGCACCGTCGGCGGTCGCAGGCGCGTCCACGTTCGCGACCGCCCCGGCCTCGTCTGCAGGTGGCACCGCGCCCGCCACGCCCGCGGCTGCCGGCGCGAGCCGGTGCGCGTCATGCGGCTCCGCGCTGCCGCCGGGCGCCCGGTTCTGCCTGGACTGCGGAGCCCTGGCGGGCTGACGCCGGCAGGGCGACGCCGCTGCGACGACCCGGCGCGGCGACGTCCCGGCCATGACCCGCCCGCCGGCGCCGCCGGGCGGGGCGGCCGCGTCGGTCAGCCGACCTTCGCCCCACAGTTCCCGCAGAAGCGCGCGCCTGTTGCGAGTTCGGCGCCGCACTGCGTGCAGTGCGCTGTCCCGAGCGGCGTTCCGCAGTTCGCGCAGAACTTCTCCGAACCGACCGGCCGGCCGCAGCCCGGGCAGACCGTCTGCCGCGCGCTCGTGTCGCCGGAGAAGATCGTCTGCGCCCGTATCGCCTCGCGCATCTGGTCGCGCTCGACGGCGGCCCGTTCCGCCTCCATCTCGCCCGCCAGCTTCGGAGCGCAGCCCACGCACAGGTTGCGCTGGTCGTTCCAGCAGGTCTCGTCGACCCACTTGCTGCAGCGTGGGCACCTCGTGAACAGCTTCATGATCTCGTTCGAGGCCTTCTTCAGGGCCTCGTCGCGAGCGCCCCGGTCGACGACGTCGCGGGCCGTGTCGGCCACGCGGCTGGCGCCCCACAGGCCACCGAGGATGCCCGACGCGCCGGACAGGATGGTCCCGGCCGTGCCGAGCTGGGACCGGATGAACTCACTGCGATATCCGCTCCCACAGACGTCGCAGCGGAACTCGAACTGGTACCCGTTCGCGTCGGAGAGGTCCGAGTAGTTCGACGTGAAGGGCGTGAACCCGGGCATGCCGACCTCCGATTCCGCGCTGTCCTCCCTCGCCGGCCGACGCCGGCGTGGCCATCCTAGCGCCCCGCCGCACCGCCCGCGACGCCACCACGCCGGGCGAGGGCACCCGGATCGCCGCTCGCATCGTCACCCGCCCCTCGCTCCTGCCGTGCGGCCGCGAGCGGCCGCGGGTCAACCCGCGAGCGCAAGCGCGAGGATCGGCGGCAGCATCGCCAGCGCCGCCAGGCCGCCGGCCGCCTCGAACCGGGCCAGCCGCGGGGCCAGGCGATGCGTCGTGCGGTGGTCGGCGAACCAGACCGGCTTGGGGATCGGGCGGAAGGGCGCTTGGATCACCGTCTTCTCGGCCGCGGCGAGCATCAGCGTGTCGTGGACGAACCCGACCCCCGACTGGAGGTCGGACGGATCGGCGCCCGGGTACGCGCCCCACGGCGTGACGACCAGGCCGTATCCCAGGGCCGCCCACCCGTTGATCGCCACGGTGCCGTATCGAAGCCCCGCCACCGCCCGGTCCAGCGCCGCCGCGACGCCCGGCTCACGCCCGGTGTCCGGGTGCACCAGGATCGTCGCGTTCAGGGTGCCCCAGAGCGTTCCGTTGGCGAACGCCACCGCGCGCTCCAGGAACGTCGCCACGTCGGGGCCCGGCAGCGCCGTCTCGGCACAGACCCCGCAGAAGGCCTCCCTCGTGAAGCACACGTCGTCGGCGTCATCGGGGTCGACGCCGACGATCAGCGCCCAGGGGAGCCGCTCGCCCGCCGCCTCCCGCTCGCGGCGGCCCGAGAGCCGGGTGTCGGGGCGCCCCCCGACGAACGCCTCGTACCGCTCCGACGCGCCCGGGTACCAGGCAACCCGTGGACGGATCCGGTCCAGGTGCCGAACCACGGCCGCCAGGAACGCGTCCCGTTGCCCCCAGTCCCGGCAGGTGATCAGGACGCGCGCCGCGTTGCAGTTGAAGCCGGCGTTGTTGGTGAGCATGGTCGCCACGTTCTCGGCCTGTCGTTCCAGGTCGCGTGCGCTCCACCGCCCGGGCACCACGATGACCGGGCTCACGTTGCCGAGCTCCGCGGTGACGCGCTTCGCGGTGACGCGCTCCCCGCGGGCCCGCCGCAGGCGACCCTCCTCGCCGGTCCCGAACACGATCGCCTCGTACGTTCGATCCGAACCGGTGACGTGGATCGCGTCGACGTCGGGGTGCCCGCACAGGTACGCACCCTCGCCTGCCCCGCCGCGGACGATGCGCAGCACGCCGGCGTCCACGAGCGCCCGGAAGCCCCGCTCGAGGATGGGGGCAAGGTAGCCGTTGACGGGGTGCGCCTTCAGCACCACGACCTCGTCCTCGACGAACAGCCGGTGCAGGACATCCATCGGGGCGATCGAGGAGACGTTCCCGCCGCCCAGCACCACGCAGACGCGTCCGGCGTGCGGTTCCCGGTAGGCACGCGCCTGGGTTGCCGGCAGGTCGGCCTCGGTCACGCCCGGCGCCATCCACACCTCGGCGCGGATCCCGGGGTAGAAGAGCCGGTCCAGCAGCGAGCCGGGGAAGACGCTGGCCGTCACGCGGCCGTCCGGGCGGGTGACGACCGGCCCGGGGATGCGCGGCCGCCCGTAGCGAGCGATGTCCGTGAGGGAGCGCTGGAGCAGGCGCAGGTTCCGGATCACGAAGTACGGCCCGACCAGCGCCTCCTCCCCCGCCTCGGGTTGCCCGGGATCCAGGCCTTCGGCCGCGACGCAGGCGGCGATCCACTCGTCGGCCACCGATGCCACGTCCCGCACGAGTCGGTCCAGCAGACGGAGCCGCTCTGGTATCGGCGTGGCCACCCATGCGTCCTTGCGGGCCCGCACCTCGGCCACCGCGGCGTCGAGGTGCGGCCGTGCGTCGACTGCTTCGACGACCGGTCGCGTGTCCGGACCATGCTGGGCACGATCCACGGGGAAGGCGGTCTCGGGGGGCATCGGGACACCAAGCCTCCAGGACGGACGAGGGCACCGCACCTCGGGACGGGCATGGTACGACAGCGAGCGGACGCCCCCGCGCCGGCCCACCGGCCAGGAGGCCGCGTGGGCGCACCTGCCGGGGTCCCCCGCGGCCGCGGTGCCCGGGTCCGCGTATGGGCCCCGCGGGCCGAGCCGGCCGTGCGCTCAGTTCCCGCGGATCCAGGACAGACCCGGCGCGCGCACCGTGCCCGGCCCGTCCGCGGCCTGCGCGACCATCAGTGCCAGGTAGTGGTCGTGAGCCCCCTCGGCCAGGCTGCAGAACCCCTCGCCGCCGCCGACGTACGCGACCATCCGGTCGAGGCACGTGGCGACCGCGATCTCGTCGTCCGCCAGGCGTGCCGGGGCGAACGGGTTGCGGTACAGCCACTCCGCGCCCAGGGTGACCCCGACGTGGTGCAGCCCCTCCAGGTTGCCG
>JAKAHX010000221.1 GCA_021814735.1 Chloroflexota bacterium
TCAAGGCGACGCAGACCTCCATCGAGCAGGCGCTGGGGTCGATCGCGCTGCCAGCCGGCGTGACACCCCAGGTGACGGCGCTGGACATCAACGCGACGCCCGTGATCACGGCCGCCATCCAGGGCGCCAACGGCGCGTCGCAGGACCAGGTTGCGCAGCTCGCCCAGAGCGTGGTGCTGCCGGGCCTGCAGGGTCTCTCCGGCGTCGGCCAGGTGAGCCTGACCGGCGGGGTGGACCGGGTGGTCCAGGTGACCCTGAGCCCGGCGGCGCTCGTTGCCGACGGGATCTCGGTCGGGCAGGTGGCCGGGGTCCTGCAGGCGAACAACGTGACGATCCCCGCCGGATCGCTCTCGCAGGACGGAACGTCGATCCCGGTCTCCGCGCTGCACCAGTTCACCTCGCTCGACGAGCTGCGCAACCTGGTGGTCGGTGTCCGGCCGACGGCGGGCGCATCGACCGGCGGCCTCGCTGGCACGAATGCCGCGGGCGCGGGCGCAGGCTCAGGCGCCGGCGCGGGCTCGACAGGCACCGGCACAGGCGCCGGTGGCGCGGGCCTCGGCTCTGCCTCGGGCATCGGCGCGGGCCTCGGCTCTGGCACGGGCGCCGCTGCCGCCGGCAACGGCACCGCCCTGGGCTCCGGTGCAGCCGGCAACGGCACAGGCACAGGCACAGGCACGGGTCTTGCCGCTCCGGCCGCCGCCGCGCCCGTCCCTGTCCGCCTGGGCGACATCGCCACCGTGGCCATCGCCGACGTGCACTCGACCGGCTACGCGCGGCTCGACGGCGCGCCTGCCATCACGCTCACGGTCTCCAAGACGACCGACGCAAACACGGTCAACGTGGCGGACGCGGTCCGGGCCAAGCTCTCGGCGATCCAGGCGCAGTACCCGTCCCTGAAGATCACGATCGTCGATGACCTCTCCTCCTTCATCAAGGAGTCCCGGGACGGTCTCCTCCGAGAGGGCGGCCTGGGGGCCATCTTCGCGATCCTCACGATCTTCCTGTTCCTGCTGAGCATTCGCTCGACCTTCGTGGCCGCGATGAGCATCCCGCTCTCGCTGCTGGCCGCGGTCGGGCTCATGCTCGCCGCCGGGATCACCATCAACATCATGACCCTGGGCGGCCTCGCGGTCGCCGTGGGCCGCGTGGTCGACGACGCGATCGTGGTGCTGGAGAACATCTACCGGCACCGCAGTCGGGGTGAGCCCATCGCCAGCGCGGTCGTGAGCGGGCCGCGCGAGGTGGCCAGCGCGATCACCAGTTCGACGCTCACGACCGTGGCGGTCTTTCTCCCGCTCGGGTTCGTGGGCGGCCTGGTCAGCCAGTTCTTCCTTCCCTTCGCGCTGACGGTGACCTTCGCCCTGCTCGCCTCGCTGGTGGTGGCGCTGACCGTGGTCCCGGTTCTCGCGTACTTCCTCATCGGGTCGCTCGGCATGCGGTTCGAGGCGTCCGCTCCGAAGGACACGATCTGGCAGCGCCTCTACACCCCGACCCTCCGGCTGGCCCTGCGCAACCGGCTCACCCGCTGGGGCGTGGTGATCCTTGCCGCGATCCTCTTCGTCGGCTCCGCCGCGCTCATCCCCACCCTGCCGACGCAGTTCCTCAACTCCGGCTCGGAGAAGTACCTGCAGGTGACCGTTGCCCCGCCGATCGGCACGTCGTCCTCGGCGGTGCTGGCGCGGGCCGAGCAGGCCGAGCAGATCCTCCGCACCAACCCCGCGGTGCAGCTGGTCCAGACGAGCGTGCCCGGCGAGGGCGACACGGGGGTGCAGACGCTCAGCGCCGCCTTCAGCGGTCGCGCTGCCAACTCCGCCCAGCTCCTGGTCCGCCTCAGTCCATCCGCCAGCCTTGACGCGGAGCAGCGCACGTTCCAGGAGCAGCTTCGGCCCTTGGTGGCCGAAGGCTACGCGGTGGACGTGCAGCAGCAGAACTTCGGTGGGGGCACCACCATCGACGTCACGGTGAGCGGCGCCGACACCACCCGGGTCCGGTCGGTCAGCCAGGCCCTGCTCTCCGAGCTCCAGGCGATGCCGCAGCTGACCGGGGTCAAGAGCGACCTGGTGACGGCCGCACCCGAGGTCCAGATCAACGTCGACCCGAACCGCGCCCTCGCGGCCGGTCTCACCACCGCGCAGGTGGGCGCCGACGTCCGGACGCTCCTCGTGGGCCAGACCGTGACGCGCGTGCAGCTCGCCGGGCAGCCGGCGCTGGACCTGCAGCTCCGGGTGGACCCGTCCGCCCTGAACGGGGTCGCGGCGCTGCAGCAGATCCCCGTGGGGACCGCCACGAAGGTGCCGCTGGGCGCCATCGCCACCGTCCAACAGGTCGACGCGCAGGCACGGGTCACCCGCGTCGATCAGTCGCCGGCGGCGACCATCAGCGGCGACATCACGGTCCAGGACCAGGGTGCCGTCTCGCGCGCGGTCCAGCAGAAGATCGATGCCCTGGTGGCCTCCGGCCAGGCGCAGGGTGTCGCCATCACCCTGGGCGGTGTCAGCCAGCAGCAGTCGCAGGCGTTCTCCGGGCTCTTCTTCGCGATGGCCGTGGCGATCCTCCTGGTCTACGTCGTGATGGTCCTGGTCTTCGACTCGCTCATCGACCCCTTCGTGATCCTGTTCAGCCTGCCGCTGGCGACCATCGGGGCGTTCATCGCGCTCTACGTCACGCACCGGGCGATCGGGATCAGCGCCCTGATCGGCTTCCTGATGCTGATCGGGATCGTGGTCACGAACGCGATCGTGCTGCTCGACCTGGTGGAGCAGCTGCGCCGCCGTGGCCTCTCCATCCAGGAGGCGCTGATCGAGGGGGGCCGCACCCGCGTCCGGCCGATCCTGATGACGGCGATCGCCACCATCCTGGCCCTGATCCCGCTCGGCCTGGGCCTCAACCAGGGGTCGATCATCGCCAGCGAACTGGCCACCGTGGTCATCGGCGGGCTCTTCAGTTCCACCTTCCTGACGCTGGTCGCGGTGCCGGTCGTCTACTCCCTGGTGGAGGGCGGCAAGGACTGGGTCTCCGAGCGACGCGGCCCGGTCCCGGCGCTGGCGACCGCGCAGGCCCTGGCCGACCCGGCCGATCCCCGGGCGGCGCGCTCCGCGGGTGGCGGGACGCGCCCGGTGGAGTAGCCTGATCCCGGATCCGGGCTCGGATCGATGAGCGGAGACGGGAGCATGCCGGAGCGACCGCGTGTCCTGCTGGTCGGCGGGTTCTCCACCTCGCCGCCCCTGTACTGGCCCATGGCCGCCCGGCTGCTGGCGCGGGGCGCGGCGCACGTGGCGATCGCGCCGCTGTGGCTCCCGGACTGGATCGTGGCCTCGCGCGTGGGCCTCGGGCCGCTGGCGCGCCGCGTGGCGCGGTCGATCGCACGCGAGTGGCGCGACGGCGGGCGGCGCCCGCTGATCGTGGTCGCGCACTCGGCGGGCGGCATCCTGGCCCGGCTGGCCATGTCGCCGGTGCCGTTCCAGGGCTACGGGACGGGCGTCGGCGAGGCCGTGGGGGCACTCGTCACGCTCGGGACGCCGCACCGGGTGGCTCCGGCCGCCGAGCGGGACGCGGCGGCCCATGCCGACCGGCGGCGCGCCAGCGGGGCGTGGCGGGATGGCCCCGGCGCGGACGCCGCCCGGTTCCTCGCCGCGGTGCTGCCCGGCGCCGCCATGGCGCCCGCGACTGGATACGTGACGGTGGCCTCCACCCTCGTGCCCGGGCGGTCACCCGGGGACACGGCGGGCCCGTGGCGGCACCGGTTCGCCGGCAGGATCTACGCCGGGATCCTGGGCCCCGAGGGCCGCGCAGCCCGCGGCGACGGGATCGTGCCGGTCGGGTCGGCACACCTCGAGGGGGCGCTCCAGATCACGCTCGACGACGTGGCGCACGGCCAGCTGGGGGGCAGGTGGTACGGCAGCGACGACGCGATCGACCGCTGGTGGCCGGCCGCGGTGTCCGCCTGGCGATCTGCCCTGGAGCTCCGGGCCCGCACGGGACGCCGCCAGGATCCCTGAGCCGCCCGCGGGCGGATCAGTCGGCCGCCGCGCGGATCAATCGGCCGCGGGCCGATCAGTCGGCCGTCGTCTCGGCCGCCGCGGGCTGCAGGCCCTCGCGGCGGTACGGCACGTCCAGCACCACGATGTCGGGGAGCCCGACCAGGGCGTTGCGGATCCGCCGCGAGT
>JAKAHX010000222.1 GCA_021814735.1 Chloroflexota bacterium
GCCCGCCGGAGGCGACCGGTGGCGAGCGGCGGTGGCTGGCTGGGGGCGGAAGTGGCCGGGGCGGAGTCGTCCGCTGGGGGGGCGACCGCGGTGGTGAAGGTGGTCCGCCGAGGACGGACCGCTGGGGGCGGCCCCCGCTGAAGGCGTTCGGAGGAGCGCCTACGGAGCAGAGCAGGTGCGCCTATCGAGCAGCTCAGTTGCGCCGAGCGGCCCCTTGGGGGCCTGGTCGAAGACCGACCGCCTTCGGGCACGACGGGGTCTCTTGGCGTGCGCTGTGTCACGCCCGACAGCGTCTGACGGGACGGCCAGAGTAGGACGGTGGGCGCCGCGGCCGCGCCGGTCCCGCCGGGCGATCGGCGATCGGGTCTGCTCGCCGAGTCGATCCTGCCGTCCGATCCGGCCTGACGGCCGTGTCGGTCCCGCCGGCCCTGCCGGCCCCGACCATCGTCCCCACCTTGCTCGCTTGCGCACGCGGCTCGGGCAGTAGCGACGAACCGGGCTGGTGGGTTCGCTTGCGCACGCGGCTCGGGCAGTAGCGACGAGAGGAGCCTGCTGGTTCGCTTACGCACACGGGAAGGGCACTGCGCGGCGACGAGGGACCCGGCCGCCTGACCACAGACGATGCGGGGGAAACCGACCTGCGAACTTCGTCGCGTCATCGGCCATCTCCGACGCAATCCGTGGCGCGATCCGCCGTGGCGGTCGCCGGCGGATGTGCGGCTCATCCGGGCGATCGCTCTGGCCTGCGCAAGGCTCGTGTCGTGTGCATTAGCCAAGCCTGGCGCGCCGCCGGCGCCCGGCGCGGAGCGGTAGGCGGAGGTTTCTTCTCAGGGCTGCCGATCACCTTCCTCGCGGCGTTGTTCGCGCCGGTGACGCGTGCCATCGGGCTCGTGAAGACGACCTCCCGCAATACCCCGCCAGCCACGTCTGGCCGTCGGTCATCCGTTCCGGCTGCCTTCCAACCGGGCGTCGGGGCGGGCAGGCAACCTGGCCGGGGCGTGAAAGCCCACTCCGCCGGCCGGCCGCCCGGCCGGCACGCGAGGCCAGGGTCGGGCGCGCGACGGGTCCGGCCCGGAGATCAGGCCGCTCCCGTCGAAACGCTCGGGTGCAGTGCGAGCAGCGCGGCGGGTCCGGGCCAGCGGATTCGGCCAGCCCCGACCAGATCGATCGTGCGGGTGCAGTGGGAGTAGCGCGGCAGATCCCGGCCGGGGATCAGGCCCGCCCCGATCTCGTCAGATCGCGCTGGTGCAGTGCGAGCAGCGCGTCGCGTCCGCCAGCACGGTCTCCTTGCAGTAGGGGCACGTCTTGGTCGGGACCGGGGGCGCGGCGGGTGCCTCCTTGATGAAGGTCCGGGCGATCATGAAGACCACGAAGGCGACCACGATGAACGCGATCACCACATTGATGAAGTTGCCGTAGCGGATCGCCACCTGGGTCACCTTGCCGGCCGCGTCGGTATGCGTCCCGAGCACGATCTGCAACGACGAGAAGTCGACGCCGCCGAGCACGTAGCCGACGGGCGGCATGATGATGTCGTTCACCAGGGACGAGACGACCGCGCCCAGCGCGGCGCCGATGATCACGCCGATCGCCAGCGCGAGCGCGTTGGTCTTCAGCAGGAACGCACGGAACTCGGCGAGCACGTCTCCACCTCCCTACCGCATGCCGGGCCTTGGCCGGATGCTACGCGGCGGACGGCCCACTGTCCACCAAGACCGGACCGAGTGATCAAGCGATGCTGGCCGCGCAGCGGGGCTCGCCAAGGGACCTGGGCGCAGCACGATCGATCGACGCGTCGTCCGTAGCCGCCGTCCCCTGGGGGCGCGGCGTCGTCCGTGGCTGCCGTCCCAGAGGACGGAGCGCCGTCCGCGCGTGGCGGACGCCGTCCGAGGGGACGGGGCCGCCCGGTGATCTCAAGGCCGGGCCCGATGTGCCTTGGCCGCACGCAGGACCGCGATCAGTGCGAGCAGGCCTGCGGGCTGTGTGCGCTGGCCGCGCGCGGGACCGCGATCAGTGCGAGCAGGCCTGCGGGCTGCCGGCGGAGTCGGCGGTGCGGAAACTGCTGCCGCAGCCGCAGGCCGAGACCGCATTCGGGTTGTTGACCGTGAAGCCGGCACCCATGAGCGTGTCGACGTAGTCGATCTCCGAGCCGACGAGATACTGCCTGCTCTCGCCGTCGACGTAGACGCGGATGCCGTTCGACTCGACAGTCAGATCGTCGGCCGTGGGCTGATCCTCGAGCATCATCCCGTAGCGAAACCCGGAGCAGCCGCCGCTGTAGACGTAGACACGCAGGCCGATCGCCGGGTTGGTCTCCTCGGCGGTGAGCTCGCGGAGCCTGGACGCGGCCGCGTCGGTGAGGCGGACCACGGGCAGCTCGGCCTGGACCGGGGTCACGATGGAGATGGGCTGGGGCTCGCTGTTCAGCATCGGGGGAGCACCCTCCGGGGGTCGGGTTCGTGGAGCGAGGGGACTGGTCGCTCGCGCCACATCGTAGAGCCGGGGCTCGATTTAGACAAGAGCGCTGACAGAACCCGGAGCCGGGCGTGCGGCGCCCAGGTGTCCGCCGATCGGATGCTGGTTCGTCCGACGCCCAGGTGTCCGTCGATCGGATGCTGGTTCGTCCGACGCCCAGGTGTCCGTCGAGCCGCCGGCCGTCAGCCCTCGATGCGCTCGACCACCGTCGCGATCCCCTGCCCGACCCCGATGCACATGGTGGCCAGCCCGTAACGCCCACCGCGCCGACCCAGTTCGTGGACGAGCATCGTCATCAGGCGTGCACCACTGGCGCCGAGCGGATGCCCCAGGGCAATGGCACCGCCGTTGACGTTGACGCGGTCCGGGTCCAGCTGCAGCTCCCGCATGCACGCGACGGACTGGCTGGCGAACGCTTCGTTGATCTCGACCAGATCGAGGTCGGCGACGGTGAGCCCGGCGCGCGCCAGCGCCTTGCGGACCGCCGGGATCGGACCCAGTCCCATCACGGAGGGGTCGACACCCGCGACGGCCGTCGAGATCACGCGCGCCATCGGCCGGAGACCGAGCTCCCGGCCCCGAGCGGCCTCCACCAGGACGAGCGCGCTGGCGCCGTCGTTGATCCCCGAGCTGTTGCCCGCGGTGACCGTGCCGCCCTCGCGGAACGCCGGCCGGAGCTTGGCGAGCGCCTCCGTGGACGTGTCGGCGCGCGGATGCTCGTCCCGGTCGACCACCAGGGGCTCGCCCTTCGCCTGCGGCACCACCACCGGCACCAGCTGCTCCGCGAACGCGCCCGACGTGATTGCCGCCACCGCGCGTCGCTGGCTGAGCAGCGCGAACGCGTCCTGCTCCTCGCGGGTCACGTGGCGTTCATCGGCGACCTTCTCGGCCGTCTCGCCCAGCGAGATGGTCCACGCCTTGGGCATGCGCGGGTTGACGAACCGCCACCCCAGCGTGCTGTCCTGCAGTTCGTGCGTGCCGCGCTCCCAGCCCGACGCGGGCTTGCCCATCACCCACGGGGAGCGGGTCATGCTCTCGACTCCGCCCGCCACGAAGATGTCGCCCTCGTCGACCATGATCGCGTGGGCGGCGCTGTTGATCGCCTGCAGCCCGGAGCCACAGAGTCGGTTGACGGTCTGGCCGGCGACCTCGACCGGGAACCCGGCCAGCAGCGCGGCCATGCGGGCGACGTTGCGGTTGTCCTCGCCGGCCTGGTTGGAGCAGCCGAGCACCACGTCCTCGACCAGCGCGGGATCGATCGGCGCCCGCTCCACCGCCGCGCGCAGGACGAGCGCCGCCAGGTCGTCGGGCCGGACGTCCCTCAGCGCGCCGCCGTAGCGGCCGATCGGGGTGCGAACGGCGCTGACGATCCAGGCTTCGCGGAGCGGACGATGAAGGTCACGGGGCATGCGACGGGCACCTCGGGCGGAACGATCGGGCGGATTCTAGGTGGGCCCGGCCGGCGGTTCCGCTCGGGTCCGCGCCGGGTCGGCGGGTCCGCGGCGGGTCGCTGGGCCCGGGCGGCGGTTCCGCGCCCGCGCGATCCTCAGCCCCGCGTGCTCCTATCGGCCTTGCCAGCGGGCCGGCCGCTTCTCCAGGAACGCGCGCATCCCCTCCTTCTGGTCCTCGGTGGCGAAGAGCAGGTAGAAGAGGCGCCGCTCCAGCGCGAGCCCGTCCCGGAGGGG
>JAKAHX010000223.1 GCA_021814735.1 Chloroflexota bacterium
AGCCAGTACAGCAGCACGACATCGATCGCGGCGACGACAAGGCCGAAGCCCGTCGAGACCACGACATAGCGCCGCGTCCGTTCCGCGAACCCGCGGAGGGCCGCGACCGTGCCAGGCCGCAGCCCGCTGCCCTCGAGCCGGGCGCCGAAGCCCCCGGCCTCGAACGCGAGGAAGAGCACGAGCACCATGACCAGGAGGAGCGCGGAGACGACGCTCGTCACGCCGCCAACCAATGGGCGGACGCCGCTCACGAGGCTGGAGAGATCGATGCTCTCGATGGCCCCGACGATCTGCTCCCGGGTCACGCCCGCGGGTTCGATGGCCCGGGCCACCTGGGCCGCCAGATCGCGGAACCGGGACGAGTATGTCGGCAGCAGGAGTCCGAGCTGTCCCGCCGAGAAGACCAGGGCGGCCACCAGGGCCGCCAGGACCGCGTAGGAGGCGACCAGCAGCGCCGCCCCGCCGGCCCAGGCCGGTGCTCCGTGGCGGCGGAGGGCCGTCCGCACCGGGTCCAGCGTGAGCACCAGGACCAGGGCCAGGAAGGCTGGACCGACGATCCCGCGGAGTTCGCTAAGCCCGGCCAGCACCACGAGCGCGGCGGCGAAGCCGAGCAGGAGGCTCAGCGCCCGCGGGAACGGCCCCCCGGTGAGGATCGGCCCCGGAGATGCCCCGGGGCCGCGACCGCGATCGGGAACCCCGCCCTCAGTCGTCGTCGACCGGCCTGGCGGCGACCAGGCGCGGATAGGCCGGGTACCACATGGCCTCGTCCACGGCCTGCATGATCTGCTCGTCGTGGTAGGCGCGGCCGACGCCGCAGTCCCGCGCCTGGCAGACCACGCGGGCCGCGATCGCGCGGGTCACCGCGCGCAGCTGCGACACGGGCGGGTAGAGGGACCCGGCCTCCAGCTGCTCGTCGGAGACCAGGTCCGCGAGCGTGTGCGCCGCCACCAGGAACATCTCGTCCGTCACCTCGCGGGCGTCCGCGACGATGACACCGAGGCCCACCCCGGGGAACACGAAGACGTTGTTGGCCTGCCCGATGAGCCGGCTGCGCCCGCCGATCTCCACCGGCGGGAAGGGGCTGCCGGTGGCGACGATCGCGCGGCCGTCGGTCCAGCGGAGGATGTCCTCGGGCACCGCCTCGGTGTTGGCGGTGGGGTTGGAGAGCGGCATCACGATGGGCATGCGGGCGTGCCTGGCCATCTCGCGGATGGCGCCCTCGGTGAACGAGCCGGCGGTGCCGCTGGTGCCGATGAGCATGGTCGGGCGAACGTGGCGGATCACCGTTTCGAGGTCGAACGGCCCGTCTCCCTCGAACCCGTGCGCCGCCATGACCTCCGGCGTGAGCGCGAACTCCAGCTTGTCAGCGTCGAGCTGTGGCCGGCCCGTGTGGACGAGCCCGTGGGTGTCCAGCATCGCGATGGCGCGCGCCACGGTGGCCGGCTCGGCGCCTTCGCGCTCCATGGCGACCCGTACCAGCCGGGCGATTCCCACGCCGGCCGCCCCGGATCCGAGGAACACGATGCGTTGGCGATGGAGCGGCTCGTCCAGCAGCCGGAGCGCCGCGAACAACCCTGCGAGGACCACGCCCGCGGTGCCCTGGATGTCGTCGTTGAAGCTGGCGATGCGATGCCGGAAGCGATCCAGGATCCGGATGGCGTTGTGCTGCTTGAAGTCCTCCCACTGCAGGAGCGCGTGCGGGAAGACGACGCTGACGGCCTCGACGAACTCCTCGATGAACTCGTCGTACGGCTCTCCCCGCAGCCGCGGATGGCGATAGCCCATGTAGAGCGGATCGTCGAGCAGGCTCTGGTTGTCGGTGCCGACGTCCAGCGAGACAGGCAGCGTCAGCGCCGGGTAGATGCCGGCCGCGGCGGTGTACAGGGCCAGCTTGCCGATGGGGATCCCCATCCCGCCCGCGCCCTGGTCGCCCAGTCCCAGGATGCGCTCGTTGTCGGTCGCCACGATGAGACGCACGTCCGTGGAGCGGGCGTTGCGCAGCAGCTCCTCGATGCGCCCCGAGTCGTCCGGCGTGATCCACACGCCGCGGCTGCGCCGCATCACGTGGCTGAACTGCTGACACGCCCGGCCGACGGTGGGCGTGTACACGATGGGCATGAACTCCTCGATGTTCTCCACGAGGAGCCGGTAGAAGAGCGTCTCGTTGCGGTCCTGCAGGGCCGCGAGCCCGATGTAGCGCTCGAGATCGTCCGCCTTCCGGCGCACGTGCTCGAGCTCGAGGGCGACCTGCTCCTCGATGGTGCGCACCTTCGGCGGAAGCACGCCGCGCAGGCCGAACTCGTCGCGCTCCTGCTCGTCGAACGCGAGATCCTTGTTCAGCAGAGGATGAGCCAGCAGTTCTGCGCCGCGCCAGGGGACCTCGACGACACCGTCGGCGCGCGGGGTCGGGAGCACCGGAAGAGTCTTCACGGAACCAGCATACTCGGCGGTACGGGGCCGGGAAGGGCCGACCGGACAGGCCGCGGGGCTGCCCGTGCAATCCGGCCCGGGGCCTCCGACGAACCCTGGTCGTGAGCGAGTCGTCGATGTCTCCCGTCTACGTGCCGGGGACCTGCAACATCGGGGTGGAAGAGGTGGCCGCCCGGCGCAGGGCTGCGGTCGCGGCCACGGGCGCGACCGTGCTGCTGGGCGGCTTCCTGGTGGCGTCCGGCGTCCCGCGAGAGGCCCGGCTCCTGGTCGGCCTCCCTGCGGCGCTGGCGGCCGTGAGCTGGCTGCAGGTCCGCAACAGCTTCTGCGTGGCCTACGCCGCGCGAGGCGTCTTCAACGTGGCACAGCCGCTGGGCATGGCCCTACCGGTGGAGGACGCGGCCGCCCGGGGCGCGGACCGGCGGCGGGCTCTTCGGATGATCGCCGGCGGCGTCGCCGTGGGAGTGGCCGCTGCGGCTGGCCTCTGCCTGGTTCCCTGAACGCGCCCACCTGGTCGCCATGGCGGCCGGGTCGCGTGGCGGCGTGTGAGCCGGCGCATCAGCCGGTCAGGTCTCCCGCGACGGGAGGGTGCCGGGCGCGTCAGCGGGCGGGATGGGGAGCGCCGGCGTCGCCAGCCAGCCCGGTCCCCAGCGCCACGAGCGCATGGCCCACGCGGGCCCGGAGGCTGTCGCCCGCAGGGCGACCCCGCGGGCGGGCTGCTCGCGCTTGGCGTGCCTCGTCGGCCTGCGCGCGGAGCGCGGCGATGTGGTCGCGGACCAGAACCCCCGTCAGCGTGTCGTAGTGATTGGTGAGCCAGTCCATGGCTCGGGTTCCTCCCTCGGGGCGCCGCTGGTCGAGCGAGCGCCGGTTCGTGGCGGCCTGGTTCGTTCGGTGGATATCTAACAGTTGAGTCATGGTCATGCGTCCACGTGTCGTGTCAGGACAGGTAGCGCCGGAGTTCGACGCCGGTCTCGTCCAGGCGCTCCCTGCGCAGCGTGTAGTAGGTCATGGTTCCGGTCTCCGTGACGGTCACCAGCCCGGCCGCCCGGAGCTGGGCGAGGTGGTGCTTCACGGTGGGCTTCGAGAGATCCAGTTGCTGCGCGATCTCGGTCAGGTACATGTCCCGGTCAGCGAGCAACCGCAGGATCCGGAGTCGTTGTGGGTCCCCGAGGGCCCGGAACAGCAGCAGAGTGCCAGGTGGCGGCTCGCCGGGACCTTGGCCCTCCAGCGACGCGTCGCTCACCGGATAGCAGAAGAGGCGCCATCCCGGGCCGGCGAGGACCCAGTTGTAGGGACGGGCGAAGTAGCTCGGCGCGAGCACGACGCGCCGCACCGACGCATCCGGCAGGAACCGGACACCGCCCGTGGTGCGCTCGATGAGGTCCGCGGGCGGGAGCTCGAGATCGGAGCGACGGGCCTCCACGTCCCGCTCGATGATCTGCCGGACCCGTTCCTCGACGGTCCGGAAGGGCTCGATCCAGGCACGCAGCGCGAGATGGAGCCGTTCGGCCGTGCCCACCGGGTCCCGCACCGTCTCGCGGAACGCGAGCAGGGAGCGTCCCTCGAGGAAGGTGGCGAGCTGTGCCTCGACCGTTGCCAGCGCATCGCGATCGCCACCCAGCGCGCGCGTCACCTCCGCCTCGATCGGCGCGCCGGCCTCGTCCTGCACCCGCCGCGCCAGCGCCTCCGCCAGGGTCCGCGGCGTCATGTCCTCCACGGCCG
>JAKAHX010000224.1:0-1849 GCA_021814735.1 Chloroflexota bacterium
CCGCGTCGAGCACGTCCCCCAGCAGGGCGCGTGGGCCACGGTCGGGGCGCAGCCCCTCCAACGCCTCGAGTGAGCGCCACACGACCCGGTCCCGCTGTTCCAGGGCGGCGGCGAGCCGATTGTGCGATGCCGCCAGCCGATCGATCTCATCGCGATCACCGGCCCGGAGTCGCGCCCCCAGGTCGCCGGCCGCCACCGCGGTAAGTCCGGCCTCGACCTCGCCCAGCCGACGGCGCAGCAGGCCGGCAAGGTAGACCGCGAGCGATGCGGCGAACACGAGGACCAGGGCGAGCAGCACCGCGAGGAATGGCACGAGGTTCGCGCCGATGGTCGAGGCGAGCCCCAGTTGCGTGGCCACCACCACCGTGCCGACGGCCCCCGTGCTGCCGTCCGCTGCCGGGCCCTGGAGGGGCAGGGCAGCGGCCACCACGTTGCCCGGGAGGCGCCGCGCGACGAGCCCCACGCCTGCGGGCGGGAGCCGGCCGGTCCTGGGGGCCAGTTCCTGGGCGATGGCCTGGTTGGAAGCCGTCGCCAGCGTGCCCGAGGCGTCGTAGACCGCGACGTCGAAGCCGGTCAGGCGCGTGGCCTGCACCACGAAGTCGGAGCCGAGCCGCTGCGCGAACGCCAGTCCTGCCCGTCCGTTGCCCTCCACCACGCCCGGACCGGAGAGGCCCGACAGGTCGATGGCCTGCAGCGAGACCTGGTAGACGCCGCCCGGGAGGTCCGCGTACGTGGTACCTGGCAGGGTCCCGCCTGGGCCCAGGGCACGCGCCAGGATCCGCTCCAGCGCCGTGGCGCCGGTGCCGGCGGCGACGGCGTGCGTCCCGACCAGGACGACGGCATCGTCCACTGCACCCTGCGCGACCTGGTAGTCGACCACGGTCTGCGCGATGTCCTGGTCCTGGAGGTTGGCCACGTACCCCTGCAGGACGCTCCACGAGGCGTAGCTCTGCGCCAGGCGGTCCAGCGCCGCGCCGTTGGACACGAGGATGCTCTGCACGGCCCGCCCGGCATCGGCCGTCCGCGCGTCCGCGTCCGCGCGGATCGCCGCATCGACCTGCCCCAGCACGATCGCCGAGACCAGCACGACGGGGACGACCGCGATGATCAGGAGCGAGACCGTCTGCTGTTGCCGATACGAGAGGCCCCTGCGCCGCGCCATCGTCGGCGCTCAGGGCACCGCCGGGACCAGTCGGTAGCCGACTCCTCGTTCCGTCAGCAGGTACCGCGGGTGATCCGGATCGGGCTCGATCTTCTGGCGCAGGCGCCGCACGGAGACCCAGACGAACGACTCGTCGGCCGCATCGACCTCGCTCCAGCCGCGGGCGATGAGCTGCTCGGTTCGCACCACGCGGCCGAGATCCTTCGTGAGCGCACCCAGGAGGCGGCTCTCGATGGGGCTCAGCGGGACACGACGGCCGTTGACCCAGGCCTCGCGGCGCTGCAGCACGAGTGTCAGGTCCGGGCCCAGGCGAAGTTCCCGGTCCCGCACGCGCTCTCCCAGCCGGTGCGCCACCCGCTTGATCCGGGCGCGCAGTTCCGCGTAGTCGAACGGCTTGGTGATGTAGTCCTCGGCGTAGCGCTCGATGAACCTGACCTTGCTCTCGCTGGCGGTGATGGCGCTGAGCACGATGATCGGCACGTCACCGAGGCGCAGCAGTCGCTCGGCCGTCTCCTCCCCGTCCATGCCGGGCATCATGAGGTCGAGGACCACGACGTCCGGGCCGAACGTCCTGAACCGCGTGAGTGCCTCGTTCCCCGACCTGGCGGGCTGGACGTCGAAGCCGTCGCGCTCCAGCCGATCGGTCAGCTGGGCGAGCAGCCGCACGTCGTCGTCGACGAGCAGGAC
>JAKAHX010000224.1:1949-4141 GCA_021814735.1 Chloroflexota bacterium
GGCCGAACGTCCTGAACCGCGTGAGTGCCTCGTTCCCCGACCTGGCGGGCTGGACGTCGAAGCCGTCGCGCTCCAGCCGATCGGTCAGCTGGGCGAGCAGCCGCACGTCGTCGTCGACGAGCAGGACACGCCTGACCTGGTCGCTCACCATGGGGTCACGCCCCCGGGGTCGCGGTTGCGTGGCTGGGTGGCGTCACCGGCTGCCCGTGGGGCGGGGGAGGCTGCGGAACCGGGGTAGCCGCGCCGTTCGCGCCGGGCGCCGGGTTGCCACCGTTGCCACCGGCATTGCTGCCCGGGTTGGCGTTGGCCGCGCCGTTCGCCCCAGGTGCCGGGTTGCTACCGTTGCCACCGGCATTGCTGCCCGGGTTGGCGTTGGCCGCGCCGTTCGCCCCAGGTGCCGGGTTGCTACCGTTGCCACCGGCATTGCTGCCCGGGTTGGCGTTGGCCGCGCCGTTCGCCCCAGGTGCCGGGTTGCCGCCGCTCCCTGCGCCATTGCCGAGCGCGTTGCCGTTGCTCGCGGCGCCAGCACCCTGGCCTCCGCCGCTGGATGACCCGGCTGCCCCCGCGGACCCAGCCGCACTCGTCCCGACTGTCACCGGGGCGCCGCCGCCCGCGTTGCCGCCACGGTCGGCGGGACTGCCTCCGGACACAGAGCCCGCGGACGCCGCAGCGGCCGACCCTCCTCCGGACGGCGTGATGACACGGACGAGCACGTCGGTGGGGGGCCCACTCTGGGCGACCTGCACGGCGACGATGGTTGCGCCATGGCGATAGAGCGCCCAGGTGCCGCTGCTGCCGGTGCGCCGGAACCCCGCCGCGGACAGCTGGACCGCGTACTGGTGGAGCGCCGCGCCCGGGCCCAGGTTTGACGTGAACGCGTAGAGTGCCGCCCCCGCATCGTAGCCAGCGGCCTGGCCCACCACCACCGAGGCGTTGGCGGGCACGGGGATCCCGTCCGGCAGCGCCGTGAGCGCCGGCGTGCTGGCGGCCGAGCAGGCGACGGCCAGGGACGCGAACAGGCCCAGGGACGCGAGGCGCGTCGGGCGGGGCCTCAGCCGAAGGTGCATCTCTCCCATGTCTATGTCGCGACGTCCCCGCGCGTCGCCGGGCGATCGTACCAGCCGGGTGGCGCTGGACAATGCCCCGAACGTCCTGCCTGGGCGCGGAGCCACCCAGGGTTTCCGGCCCCGACCGGGTGGGCCCGCTGGTCCGAGGCCGGATGCCCGCCCAACCCTTCGGCCCTGTCCTGCGGGCGGTGGACATCCGGCCATCGGGCGAGCGTCCGCCGGCGTCGGCACGGGACAGGCTTCGGCGACGCCGGCGGCATCGAGTGTACGGGCAGAATCCGGCCGAATCGCATGCCGGCACGGCCGATTCCTTGCGCACGGCCTTGCGGGTGGGTGCGCGGAGGCCATCCACGCGCCCGCGGGCGACCCGGATGCCGGTTCGCCGGACCCGCGCCGGCGCCGATGGGTCAGCCTGGCGCCGCGCGACGGCTGAGCAGCCCCGGGGCCGAGCAGCCGGCTGCGGCGGCCGAACTCAGCCGGCCCGTGGTCCCGTCATCACCCGGGCAACCAGCCCGAGCGGCAGCGAACCGCTGCCGGTGATCGTGTCGTGGAAGTCGCGCAGCACGGCGACCGGGACCTCGGCGGGCGCCACGCCCCGGAACCCGCGGGCGTCGAGCCAGTCGCGCCGGATCCGCAGGATCTCCAGGCAGCCGGTCAGGTAGGCCGACGCCTGGGTGGGCCAGGCGCAGTAGCGACCCACCTCGGCCCTGGCCGTCGGCTCGGGCAGGCCCGCCTTCGTGCGCATGAACTCGACCGCCTCATCGTGGGTCATCTCGCCGAGGTGGATGCTGGTGTCCACGATGATCCGCGCGGCACGGAAGAGCGTCGCGTTCAGGTGGAAGAGCTCCTGGATCGGATCCGTGAAGAAGCCCCGCTCCCGCATCATCCGCTCCGCGTAGAGGGCCCAGCCCTCGCTGAAGTACGGCGTCCCGAAGATGCGGCGCGCGGCGCTGGGGTTGCGCTTGCGCATGACGAGGTGCCAGTGGTGGCCCGGGTACGCCTCGTGCACCGACGTGGTGGGGATGTCCCCCCAGCTGTTGGCCTCCAGCCGCTGCTGGATCTCCGCTTCCGGGGTGCCGTCCGGGGCGAACGGGACGAAGAAGTGGCCCGTCCACGAGTCGGAGA
>JAKAHX010000225.1 GCA_021814735.1 Chloroflexota bacterium
GCGATGCACTGCCGCTGGCCGCCGGAGAGCGATGCGCCGCGCTCGGCCACGATCGTGTCGTACCCGTCGGGCAGCCGGGCGAGGACATCGTGCACGCCGGCGGCGCGAGCCGCCACCACGGCGGCCTCCCGCGAGAGACCCAGCCCGCCGTAGGTGATGTTCTCCCAGACGGTCCCCCCGAAGAGATACGGCTCCTGCGGCACGTAGGCCACCAGCTCGCGGAGGCCGGCCAGCGAGAGGTCCCGCAGGTCCATCCCGTCGAGGAGCACGGCGCCGCCGGTGGGGTCGTAGAAGCGGGGCACCAGGCGCAGCAGCGAGCTCTTGCCCGAGCCGGTCGCCCCGATGATCGCGACCCGCGTCCCCGCCGGCACGTGGAGCAGCACGTCGTCCAGCGCCCGCCGTCCACCCGGGTACTCGAGGCGGACGTGGTCGAAGGTCAGCTCGCCCAGGACATGGGCGGGACGCTGCGCGTGGGCGTGTTCGGGGATCCGCTCGTCGGTGTCGAGCACCTCCGCGAGTCGTTCCGCGGCGGCGGAGCCGCGCGTGATGACGTTGCCGAGCTTGGCCACCTGCCGCACCGGCGAGTACATGGCGCGGAGGTAGGCCATGAAGACGAGCAGTTCTCCGGGGGTGAGGTGTCCGCTGAGCACGGCGGTGGCGCCGAACCACACGACCAGGACGGTCGCGGCCGTCATCAGGAAGGTGACGGTGGGTGTGAAGGCGGCCTGCACGGAGACCGCTTCCTGGTTCGCCTCCAGCGAGCGGGCAGTGGCCTGGCCGTAGCGCTCGGCCTCGGCGTCCTCGCGGCCGAACGCCTGCACGGCCGTGATGGAGGTCAGCACCTCCTGGGCGACGCCGGTCGCGGTCCCCTCCCAGCGGCGCGCATGCCGCTGCTGGGCCTTGATGCGGCCGAGGAAGTGTCGCATGGCGAGGTACAGCAGGGGCGTCAGCGACATCGCGACCAGCGTGTACTGCCAGTCGACCAGCAGCATGATGACCAGCATCCCCGCGATCGTGAGGACGTTGTTGGTGAGCGTCGGCACCGCGTTCACCATGACGCCCTGCACGGACTGCACGTCACCGCCGAGCCGGCTCAGCAGGTCGCCGGTCACGCGACGCTGGTGGAAGCTGATGGACTGGCTCTCGATGTGGCGGAAGAGGTCCGTGCGCAGGTCGAAGACCACACGCTGGCCGGCCTGGGCGACCAGGCGGTCGGCGACGTAGCGGAAGAGCCCGGTCCAGGCGGCGATGACCAGCATGGAGAGGGCGAGGATGTCCAGTCGGACCCCGGGATCGCGGGGCAGGACCGCCAGCCAGCTGGGCAGCGGCCGGTTGCCGATCACGCTGTCGAAGATCACCTTGAGCGGCCACGGCTCCAGCCACTGCATGGCCGCCTGCACGACGCTGGCCGCGATGCCGGCCGCGATCATGCCGCGGACCGGGCGCAGGTAGTGGAGAAATCGGCGGATCATGCGGCGAACCTCCGCGCATCGAGGGCCGCGGTGGTATCCGTGATGATCCGCGCCACGGCGGTCCAGTCGTGGTCTGCCGCCGCGCGCTGTCGGGCGCGCTCGGCGACTGCACCGGCGTCGGGGTCGTCCAGCGCCTGGTCGATCGCCGCCGCAAGGGCGGTGACGTCGCCGGGCGGGACCAGTCGGCCGAACCCGGCCAGCAGGGCCTCGATCGAGGGGAACCGCGAGGCGACCACCGGCCGTCCCGCGGCCATCGCCTCGACGACCTTCATCGGGGAGAAGTAGAAGCCGACCGAGCCGGCGGGGGCCACGTATGGTGCGGCCGCCACGTCGAAGGCGGCAAGGTGGGCCGGTATCGCCGCGTTCGGGATCGCGCCGGTGAACACCACGCGCCCCGGAAGGAGCGTGGCGGCGATCGACTCGAGGCGCGTCCGCTCCGGCCCGTCCCCCACCACCAGCACCCGGAGGTCGGGGCGCGCCGAGGAGAGCCGGGCGGCGGCGGCCAGCAGGACGTCGACGCCGTGCCATGGTTTCAGGCTGCCGGCGAAGCCGACCACCCGGGCCTCCTCGATCCCGAGTGCGGCGCGCACGCGCGCCGCGGCGGCTGGGTCGTGGGCGAAGCGCGCCACGTCCACGCCGTTGGGCACCACGTGGACGCTCGCGGCGCCGCGTGAGCGAGCCCAGGCGGCGAGCGCCTCGGAGACGGCCAGCACGTGGGCACCGTCCAGCGCGCGCCGTTCCAGGCGTTCACCGACACCCACGTTGGCCACCCCCTGGTACCCCGCGCGTTCGGCGATCACGGGCGCGTTCACCTCGACCAGGCGCGGGACACCCAGCCGCCGGGCGAGGTCGGTGCCCCCGCCGGCGAAGGCCGACAGGCGCTCGTACAGGAGGTCGGGCCGGAAGGCGCGTACCAGCAGGTCGGCCTCGAGGTAGAACCGTGCGCCGGCGGCGACCCGGGCAGGGTCGCCCTCCGGACCGCGTCCGAGCGGTCCGGGGTCGAGCACGCGGAGCTCCACGCCCGGCGGTGCGTCGCCGGTCGCGCGCATCGCGAGCAGCAGGACCTGGTGGCCGGCGGCCGCCAGGGCGCGGCTCACCTCGGCGACGTGCACCGAGGCGCCCTTGCTGCCGCCCACCGGGATCCCGGGGTCGGGGAGCAGGTAGGCGATCCTCATCGGGGTGCCTGCCCGCCGGCGAGGGGCGTGCACGCGTCCGGCGTTCGCGCGACGACCTGGGCGCGCGTTGCTCCGGCCGCCTCGGCGAGGAGCCGGGCGACGGCACGCTGTGCGGCTCTGCGATCGAATCGCGCCACGGCCCTCGCGCGCCCGGCGTCGCCGAGGCGCCGCGCGAGCGCCCGGTCGTCCGCCAGGCGCCCGATCCGTTCGGCCACGGCAGCGGGATCGGAGGGCGGCACCAGGAAGCCGGTCGCGCCGTCCACGACGGCCTCGGGGATCCCCGCCACGTCCGAGGCGACCACGGGCAGGCCGCTCGCCATCGCCTCCAGGACCACGTTGGGCACGCCGTCGCGGTCGCCGTCGGCGAGCACCACGCTGCACTGGACGAAGACGTCGGCGGCTCGGTACGCGTCGGCGACCTGCGCGTGGTCCTTCGCGCCCTCGAACGTGACCAGGTCGGCGACGTCGCGTTCGGCGGCCTGCGCGGTGAGCGCGGCGCGGAGCGGTCCCTCGCCGATGATCCGGCAGCGGACCTGGCGGCCCGACGCCGCGACCAGCGCGATGGCGTCGAGGAGCACGGGATAGCCCTTCTTCTCGACGAGGCGACCGGCGGCGAGGACACGCAGCGGGCCCGGTGCCGGCGCAGCTGCCGGAGGGTGCGACCCGGGTGTGACCGCCCCGGGGGCCGGAGCCGGTACGGAGACGGACCGCGCGACCGTCTCCTGCGCCTCCTCGGCGGGCCGGAACCGCGCGGTGTCCACGCCATGGTGCACCAGGTGCACCTGCGCCGTGGACGGACCGATGCTGGCCTCCAGCGCGGCTCTGGCGCTCTCCGAGCAGACCAGCACGAACTCGGCTTCGGCGGCGCGGCGTGCGAGCTGCCGGGGATCCGAGACGTAGATGTCCTTGGCGTGGCCGGCGAAGCTGAATGGCCGGCCCGTCATCTGGTGCACGCGATAGGCGATGGCCGCCGGCCCGTGCGCGAAGGCGGCGTGGAGGTGCCACGCGCCGGCGTCGTCCAGCAGGGTGGCCAGGCGTGCCGCGTCCACGAAGTGCGAGAGAGCGGCGCGCCGGTCGCGCTGTCCCAGCGCATCCAGCAGCGTCCGCGAGTAGCGCACCGGGTGCGCTGCCGCCTGTCGGGCGTGGCCGGCGAGCGTCTGGGCCAGCCAGGCGGCCCGGGACCGGAGCGTGGGCTCGGGGCGGAGGTACGTGACGGGGCCCTGCACCAGCGCGGTGTCCGGCTGGACGACCCGCTCGTGCGGGTCCCGGATCGAGTACAGGCGCAGCGGGAGCCCGGCCGCCTGGAGCCCCAGGACCTCGTCGAGGATGAATGTCTCGGAGAGGCGGGGGAAGCGCTTGGTGAGGTAGCCGACCCGCGGGAGACCTGGGGCCCCCCGGCGGGCGACCGCGGCCGGGGCCGCGCGGTTCGTGGCGGACATCTCGCCGCTCACGCCGGGACCGGGAGCGCGGCGGGCGCCGTCGCGACCACCG
>JAKAHX010000226.1 GCA_021814735.1 Chloroflexota bacterium
AGCGGCATCGCCCCCCTTCAGCCTCGATGGCCGCCGCCAGCGCGCGGGCGTGCTCCGCGGTGCGCGAGGTCACCAGGATGCGTGCCCCTTCGGCCGCGAACCCGTGCGCCGCCGCTGCAGCCATGCCTGTCGCACCGGCCACCACCACCACCTGGTCCTGGAGCCGACCACCAGTCATACGCACATACCGGCTCGGATCATGCGGCACCTTGTCCCGTCGCCGTCGCCGTCGGCGCCCGGTCGTCCGGGCGGGTCGTCGCCCCGCGCACCGCACGGAGGATCGCGGCGCGATCCCCCGGAGAGCCGCCGCTGAGCGCGCCGCCGACACCGATCGCCACGGCGCCGGCTTCCAGGAACGCCGAGGCGTTGGCCGCGCCAATGCCGCCGGTCGGAATGATCTCGATCTCCGGGAGCGGCCCGCGCAGCTCCCGCACGAACGAGGGGCCCACGGCCGATGCGGGGAACAGCTTGACGAACGTGGCCCCTGCCTGCCACGCGGCGCAAATCTCGGTGGGCGTCAACGCACCAGGGATGAAGGGAAGGTCCGCCGCGAGCGCGGCCGCCAACAACTCCCGGTCGAAGAGCGGCGAGACTGCGAACTCCGCGCCGCCCCTGATCGCGCCCGAGAGCTGGGACCGGCTGAGGACCGTCCCCGCCCCGCAGGCGAACGGGCCATCGCCGCGGCCCTCCAGCCGCGCCCGGATGGCGCCGAGGTCCGCCTCCGCGGATGGCGCATCGAACGTGACCTCGAAGATGCGCACGCCCGCGTCCGCGAGACCCTCCACGAGACCGAGGAGGCGATCCTGAGGCTCGATCCGCCGGAGGACCGCGACCAGCCGCTCGCGCCGGATGAGCATCGCCGGGGCGCTCGAGCGCAGCGCGCTGAACTCCATCGTCATGCCCGGCCCGTCACAGGACCGTGCCCGTGGGAGGGGCGGGAGGGTGCGCCATGAGAGGATCCTCGCCCGTCGCTGGGCAGCTCCAGGATGGCGCCGTCCCGCCGCAGTCGCTCGCGCAGGTCGCCTGTGTCGAGCGCACGCGGTGGAATCCCCCGCGCTGCCGCGAGCGCAGCGGCCGTCCCGGCGGCTTGCCCCATCGCCATGCACGTTGCCATGGAGCGGGCCGAGGCATGGGCGTCGTGGCTTGCCGAGAAGCAGCGACCAGCCACCAACAGGCCCTCCACGGTCACCGGGATGAGGCTGCGAAACGGGATGCCATAGACTCCGGACTCATCCACGTAGCGCCACGCGGTTTCCGAGCCCGCGCCGTGGTCCTCGATAGGTGCGCCGCACAGAGCGATCTCGTCGGGGAAGCGGCGCCCGCCCAGGACGTCGTCACGGGTGAGTCGATAGTCGCCGTGCACCCGCCGGCTCTCGCGGATCCCGATCGACGGGCTGGTGGCGGCGAGAACGGCCCCCTCGAAGCCGGGCACGCGGTCCCGCAGGAAGCGCACGTACTCCTGGACCTGCTGGCGGCCTTCCACCTCGGCGGCGGTCAACTGCACGGGATCGGTCGCGTCGACACCCGGGATCCTAGTCATGTGGACCGTCACGACTCCTCGGTCCGGGGTGCGATGCCAGGAACCGTCCAGCCGCGGGAGTCGGTACGCGCCCGACGCAGCGGCCTCCCGCATCATCCCCCACAGGTCCCGCTTCGGGACCGCGGACGCCCGCTCGACGTCCACGTTGGCCAGTCGGAACAGGGTAGAGAGCGACTGGGCAGTACCACTCGAGCGTGCGTCGTCGTACGGCACTCCGAGCATGGCGCAGACGTCCGCGTCTCCCGACGCGTCCACGATGATGCCGGCCTGAACTGTTCGCTCGCCTCCCTTGTTCCAGAGCCGCACGGCCCTCGCGCTGCCGTTCTGGAGGATGGCCCCGGTTGCCCACGTGTGCAGCAGCAGGTCCACCCCGGCCTCCGCGGCGAGGCGCTCCCACGTGATCTTCAGCGCCTCGGGATCGTAGGTGACTCCGGTGCCGGCCCCGTAGGTGTTGGGACGCTCGAACGCGCGCCCCTCGCCCATCAGGCGGCCCGCGATCTCCCAGCCGAGACCGCCGACGACGCGCCTGGGGTGGGGTCCCGGCGTGTAGAAGGCGTAGAACGTATCGAGAACGGCGGTGGATGTCCCTCCCATGAAGGCGAGCCGGTCCACCAGCAACGTCCGCGCGCCGAGCCTCGCCGCCGAGATGGCGGCTATCGAGCCGGCCGACCCGGCCCCGACCACCAGGACGTCGTAGGCGTCGGCTGTCACACCGGGACCCCCAGTCCGGCGATCGCGAACACGCGCGCAGGATTGTCGACGAGGATGCGATCGACAGCCCGTTCCCCGACGTGCATGCGCAGCCGTGGCACGAAGGTCCCCAGCAGGTAGCGCAGCCCCGGACCCCCGCCCCAGGCACGGAAGTAGTCGCGGCGCCCCAGATCGAGTCCAATGACCAGACGGTCCCCGTAGCCGGCCCCCACGAGGTGCTCGACCAGGCGCAAGAGATCGGAGTCGGGGCGGTACTTGATGCGCCCCGGCGTGTCGTACTCCAGCGTCACGCCGCGCGAGGCGATCTCCGCGTGGAGTTCTGGATCGGGGTTCCGGTCCAGGTGCGCAAGCACGATCCGGTCGGCGGCAAGCCCATTCGCCAGTAGCAGGTCGACGATCTCGTGCCCGCAGGTCCCGACCTCCGTGTGCACGAGCACCGCCGCGCCCGTCCTCAGGCTCCCGATGGCCGCGGCCTCGAGCCGGCGCCGCTCAGCGCGTGTGACGTGCTGGTACGACGCGCCCGCCTTGATGACTCCAGCCCGTGCCGGGTCGGGCCGCGCGGCTGGGTCGATCCAGTCCGCCGGGTGCATGCCACGCTCGATATCGGCCACGATCCGTTCCGCCAGGAGGTCCACGCTCGCCTCGTAGACCCAGTGCCCGGCCGGGTAGTGGGCATCCCGGTGATATCCGGTGGCCGCGATAACAGGTGTCCCCGTGGCGATGGAGAGCTCGCGCAAGAGATCCGGCCTCCGGCCGCAGCCGATTGGCGTCATCTCGACGATGGACCGCAGCCCGGTTGCCTGCGCGTCGCGCACCTCCTCGATCGCCCGATCGAGATCCTCGAAGTCCTGGCCGGCGAGTGCGGGGGTCCGGAGGAACAGGTGGTCGTGTGCGTCGACGGTCCCGAGCGAGCTGGCCGGCAGGGGGCCCGTGACGGTGAGGACATGTGCCGCGGCGCCAGCCCCGCGCGTTGCCGCAACCGCTGCATCCGGCCCACCTCCCGGCGTGCCTGATGTGCCACGTCGCGCCCGTGCTTCCACCGTCCCGCCAGACCTCCATCGTGATTGCGTCGATCGAGGGCAAGGCTAGTGCATCCGGGCAGGTGCGTGTGAACGATCCCTCGGGCCGCTGCCATCCGGCCAGGCCTTCCCAGATCCCGGTGCACGACGGGCGCCCAGAATGCCCGCGAGCGTGCAACAGTGTGCGTGACAGCGAACAAGGGAGGCGTGCGGTCGAATGGGCAGCCAGGAAATCGTCCGGGGGCGGCTGGTGCTGGAGGGCCGCGTCGTCGCGGGCCGACTGCTCGTCGAGGACGGGCGGATCGCCGGCATCGAACCCGACACGGGCGAGCAGCAGGGCCCCTGGATCCTGCCCGGCTTCGTGGACATGCACGTCCACGGCTGGGGCGGGTACGACGCGATGGGTCCGGACGGCTCGCTCGACGGCATGGCGCGCGCGCTCCTTCGTCGTGGGGTCACCTCGTTCCTGCCCACCGCCGTCACGGCGCCGCTCGCGGAGCTGCGCGCCTTTGCCGACCGGGTGCGCGCCTGGATGCCGTCCGCACCGGCCGACGGCGCGGAGCCGCTCGGCTTCAACCTCGAGGGGCCCTTCATCTCGCCCGATCGCGTCGGCGCCCAGAACCCCGCGTACGTGCGCGCCCCGGCGGATGTCGCCCGGGACGAACTCGCCCCGTTGCTCGACGGGTTCCGTGCGACCACGATCGCCCCCGAGGCGCCTGGGGCGATCGACCTGATCCGCTGGCTCCGTGGGCACGGAGTGGAGATCTCGCTGGGTCACTCCGTCGCGACCGCGGACGAGGCGCGCGCCGGGTACGACGCCGGCGCGCGCACCACCACGCACCTGTTCAACGCGATGTC
>JAKAHX010000227.1 GCA_021814735.1 Chloroflexota bacterium
GTACGGCATGAGCGGCATGAGCTTGGTGGCGACCACCAGCCCGTCCCGGCGGCCGCCGAGCGTCCGGCCCACGATCCGCTCCGACCGGCCGAACCCGTACACCTCCGCTGTGTCCACCAGGGTCACCCCGAGCTCGATCGCGCGTCGCAGGATCGCGGGCGCCGTCTCGCTCGCGTACGTCTCCCCGTAGCCCCACTCGCGCGAACCGAACTGCCAAGTCCCGAGCCCGACCACCGACAGCCGCAGGCCGTCCACTTCGACGTATCGCATGGCACCGAGCGTAGCGTCAACGCCGGGCATGCGCCGACGCCGATCCTCGCCATCGGCCGCGCGTATGCTTCCCTAGCAGACGAGCAGGTCGCGCGAGGAGGTCGCGGATGACGGAGCAGCGAGCGTCCCTCCCGGCGGGCGTGGACCCGCGGCGCTGGGTCCGCCTGCGTCGCCGCCTCAACGCGCCGCCGCAGCGCGTCTTCCGCGCCTGGACCGACCCGGAGGAGATCGCGCGCTGGCTTCCGGTCCGGGTGGAGGGCGGCCTGGCGGTCGGGTCGCGCTCCGTGCTGGTCTGGCCGGATCGCCGCGTCTGGTGGGACATGCTGGTCGCCCAGCCGGACGAGCGGATCCGGTTCCACCGGCCCTGGCAGGATGACGAGCGGCTGGCCACGGACGCGCGCCTGCTCATCGCGCCCGCCGGCTACGGGAGCCGCATCGAGGTCGAGGATGGTCCGTTCGCTCTCGACGCCCCCGGGGGGCTCGATGCCTGGGCGGAGGCGATCGAGTGGTGGGCCGACGCGCTCGCGACGCTGCGCGCTCACCTGGACTTCAGCGTGGACATCCGGCAGTCCAGCTGACCACAGCCCACGATCCGTGACCGACCTGCACGTCCTCGAGCTCGGGCACGGGCCCCGGGTGGTCCTCGTCCACGGCTCGATCTACGACGGTGCGAGCACCTGGTCCCGCCAGCTGCCGCTCGCCGACCGCCTCCGCCTCGTCATCCCCGACCGGCGCGGCTACGGCGGGAGCCCCGACAACGGCCGGGAGGACTTCGAGGTGGATGCGGCCGACATCGGGGAACTCCTGAACGGTGGCGCGCACCTCGTGGGCCACTCGTACGGCGGCGTGGTGGCCCTCGTGGTGGCCGCGCAACGGCCCGACGCGATCCGGTCGCTCACCGTGATCGAGCCCCCCGCCTTCTCGGTGGCGCGCGGCAACCCGGCGGTGGAGGCGTCAGCGGCCGGGCTTGCCACCTGGGCGGCGCGTGCGGCGACGATGCCGCCCGAGGCGTACCTCCGGAGCTTCCTCACGATCGTCGGGATCGACGCCAGCCGGCTCCCGGATCCCCTGCCGCCCGAGCTGGCGCGCGGCGCCGCACGCCTCGCGACCCACCGATCGCCGGCCGAGGCCGAGATCCCGCTCGACGCGCTGGCGGCCGCGCCCTTCCCGAAGCTGGTCGTGTCCGGCAACCACGATCCGGGCGTGGAGGCCATCTGCGACGTCCTGGCGCAGCGCCTCCCGGCCGAACGCGCGGTCATCGAGGGAAAGGGTGACGCCGTGCAGGCCGGCGGCGAGCCCTTCAACGAGCGGCTCGCCGCGTTCATCCTGCGCGCGGAGACGCGGGCCTGATCCCGACCGCCGCCAGGGTGCGTTGGCACGGAGCCAGAGGCGAACCCAGGACTGTGCTCCGGCGGTCAGACCCCGTCGGGCCGCCCGGGTTTCCCCCGCCTCGGCTGTCCGGGCCGGGCGGTCAGACCGCTTCGGGACGCCCGGATTCCCGCCGCCGCGTCGGCCGTCCCGACCAGGCGGTCACGCTCCGTCGGGCCGCCTGCACTGCTGCCGCTGCCTCCGCTGTCCGGGCCGGGCGGTCAGACCCCGTCGGCAAACGCGGATTCGGTCCGGCCCTCCGCCGCTTCCGCCCCGGCCTGCGTCACCTCCGCCGGCCGCGCGCGCCCCGACGGGAGCAGCAAGGAGAAGAGGACGCCCAGCAGGACGAACGCCGCAGCGGAGAAGCCGGTGAGCCGCGCCGCGGACACGAAGGCCGTCTCGATCGGCCCGGCAAGGTCGGGGATCGCGGCCAGGAAGGCCGGGTCACGGAAGCACGAGGCCTCCGCGGGCGTCAGCGATCCGGCGAACGTGGCCTGGTCCGCGCTCGACTGCACCGGGTCCCGGAGCGCAGGGAGGATCTGCCCGGCCGAGGCATCCACCAGGGACGTGACCGTCTCGCGGCAGACGGCCGGCACCGCCGGGATCGCCGAGTCGAGGTTCGTGCGGGTTCCACCCACCAGCGTCGCGAAGAGGATCGTGCCGAGGATCGCGATCCCCAGTGCTGAACCGACCTGGCGCAGCGTCGAGTTGGCACCCGACGCGATGCCGGAACGCTCGGGTGGGACGTCCGACAGGACCAGGCTGGTGAGCTGCGCCGTGGCGAATCCGACGCCCAGCCCGTAGACGAACAGCGGCGGCGCGAGCTGCAGTCCGGAAACGGTCGGCGAGATCAGCAGTGACGTCGCGACGATGCCGATCGCCTCCAGCGCCATCCCCGTGGTCACCACCCAGCGGTTCCCGTAGCGGTGCGCGAAGGAGGCGGCGAGCGGTGCGGCGAAGAAAGCCCCGACCGCGAGGGCCAGGAAAACGAGCCCGGTGTCGAACGCGGAGTAGCCGAGCACCGCCTGGAGAAAGAGCGGCAGCGCGAAGAGAAGCCCGAACTCACCCAGCGAGACGATCGTGCCGGCCAAGTTGCCGTACCGGAAACCGCGATACCGCCAGAGGCTGAAGTCGAACAGGATGAAGTCGCCCCGGCGCTTGCGGAGCGTCTCCACCGCCACGAAGAGCACGAGTGCGAGGAGTCCGAGCGCCATCGCGAACGGGATGACGGAGACCCCGGTGAGCGGCCAGCTGTGCCCGAGGACGGCGAACGGATGGTTGGGCGTCCACCAGCCGTAGCTGCGACCCTCGATCAGGCCGAACACGACGCCGCCCAGCCCGAGGGTGACGAGGAGGAACCCCGGCAGGTCGAAGCCCGGCCTCGCCCCCTCGTCACGCGACTCGCCGATGTAGGCGAGCGTCCCGGCGATCGCGATCAGGCCCACCGGTACGTTGATGAAGAAGGCCCAGCGCCAGCTCAGGTTCGTGGTCAGCCAGCCGCCGAGCAGTGGCCCGATGGCCGCCATTCCACCGATCACCGAGCCCCAGATGCCAAAGGCGATGGCCCGGTCATGGCCGCGGAAGTTCGTGTTGAGGATCGACTGGGTGGACGGCAGGATCATGGCGCCGCCCACGCCCTGCAGGATGCGCGCGCCGATGAGCATCTCCCCACTGGGGGCCGCGCCGGCGAGGACCGACGAGGCGATGAACACCGCCAGCCCGACCAGGTAGAGGCGCCGCCGGCCCCAGACGTCACCGATGCGGCCCAGCGTGACCAGCAGGGCGGCGAAGACGAGAGCGTAGGTGGTGTTCACCCATTCCGCCGTGGTCGAGTCGAGGCGCAGGTCGCGAATGATCGTGGGCACCGCGACGTTCACCACCGTCGCATCGACGATGATCATGGCCACGCCCAGGCTCAGCATCGCGAGCCCCAGCCATCGTCCTGGCCCCGCGGCGTGCATCGAGATACCGCTGCCGGCAACGCCGCCGCCACTCGCGTTCGGTATGCCGTCCCCGACCTGGCTGCTCCCGGCGCCCCGCGCCGGCACCCCTCTCGTCGCGCTCTCCCGCTCCACCGGAACTCCTTGTATCACGCAATCGTTTCGTGGCGATAGTATCCGATGCGCTGCGGACCCGTGAGGGAGCTACTTCGCGCCCGCCATGATCCGTTCGACGGTGCGCCGCATCCGCTCGTAGTGCGAGCCCTGCCAGTAGACGGCAGCGCACGACTCGCAGCGACCGAAGGTATCGAAGTAGCGGAGCGTCTTCGGCTGCAGCCGGTCCGCCACGACCGCGCGGTCCACCGGCTGGATCCGTCCGTTGCACCGGATGCACCGCGTGAACGGCGCCGCCCGCGACCGCAGGTCGAAGCGGGCGACCACCTCCTCGAGCTGCTGCTGCGGGTCGTCGCTGCGCAGCAGGCAGCCCAGGCGGACCGCGCTCCGGCGCAGCAGACCGCGATCCCTCGTCAGGAGCACCCGCCCC
>JAKAHX010000228.1 GCA_021814735.1 Chloroflexota bacterium
TCGCGCCGCCCAGCAGCAGCCCCAGCGCGATGGTGACCCACCAGGACGTGCGACCGCCCCGTGCCACCTCGAACCAGATGATCACCGCGATGGCGACGAGGCTCCCGATCGCGAAGATCGACGCGCTCGAGCCGAAGAGGCTGAAGATCGCGCCGTTGTTGTAGCCCTTGGCGATCCGCACGAAGTCGCCGAGCACTGGCGTGGGCGCGGCGAGCGGGGCCGCCACCGCACCGGAGGCCCGGCTCAGGGCGAACGACGCGTTCACCCAGGCCTTGGAGGCCTGGTCGAACAGCACCACGGCGGCCCCCAGCCCGAGGAAGGCGGCAAGCCGTGGCCAGGTGGTGCCGGCAACCCTGCTCCCGACGCGCTGCCCGGCGGAAACGCCGCTCACCGCGATCCGCCCCCCGCGACACGCCGGATCGCCACCCGGGACGGGCCGGATTCGAGGGTCACCTCGGCTGCGGGCAGGTCGGGCGGCGGCGTCTCGAGGTGGACCGTCGTTGCCTGTGTCTCCGCGGCCAGCCGGTCCAGGTGGGGGCTCAGCCGCTCCAGCGCGCCGGCGGGCAGCTCCAGCCACACCTCGATCGCATCGTCCAGTTCGAGCTCCGCATCCCGGCGCAGGTCCTGCACCGCGCGCTGCAGCTCGCGCGCGTCGCCTTCCGCCCGCAGCTCGTCGGTCAGCATCGTGTCGATGACCACCACCAGCCCGGCGTCGTGCGCCACCGCCGTGCCGGGACGGGGCGTGGCCAGGATCTCCACCTCGTCCGGGGCCAGCGTCACGCCGGCCAGGCGCACCGAGCCGTCGGCGAGGTACTCGACCTCGTTCGCCCGGGCCGCTGCCATGACCGCCGGGACCTGCGGCCCGAGCCGCCTGCCGATGCGGGGCAGGAGCGGCCGGACACGGCGCTCGACCAGCTCCGACTCGTCGCCGATCAGCACCACGTCGTGGACGTTGAGCTCGGCGGCCAGCAGTCCGAGCAGCGCCTCGCGGTCGGGCAGGTCGCCGCCCGGGAGTGCCAGCCAGAGGCGCGCCAGCGGCTGCCGCACGCGGAGGCCGGCCCCCGACCGCAGCCCGCGGGCGAGTTCGACGGCGCGCAGCACGGTGGCCATCCCCGCCTCCAGCGCCGGGTCCCGCAGCCCCGACAGCTCGAGGGCCGGCCAGCGGGTGAGATGCACCGAGTCCGGGAGCGACGGCTCCACGCTCACTACCAGGTTCTGGTACATGGCCTCGGAGAGGAACGGCAGGACCGGGGCCAGGACGCGCGCCACCGTCACCAGGGCCGCGTGCAGCGTCGCGAAGGCGCGGCCGCGGTCCACCGCGTCGGCCGAGCTCCGCATGCGATCGCGGGAGCGCCGCAGGTACCAGGTGGAGAGCTCGTCGATGAAGGCGCTCACCGAGCGCGCCGCGGCCATCGCGTCGTACGCCCGCAGGGCCGTCTCCACGTCCGCGGCGAGGCCCGCGGCCCGCGAGACGATCCAGCGGTCCAGCGCCGGCCACGGGTCGCCGGCCGTCATCGCGGCCACGATCCCCTGCTCCGGCCGCCAGCCGGCCAGGCGCGCGTAGGTGACGAAGAACGCGTAGACGTTCCAGAGGACCAGCAGCTCTCGCCGCGCCTCGTCCGCCGCGTGCCACCCGAACAGGATGTTGTCCTCCGGGCGCGCGTTCGCGAACATCCAGCGCATCACGTCGACGCCCATCCGCTCGGCGGCGTCGTCGAACTCGATGGCGTTGCCCCAGCTCTTGTGCATGGGCCGCCCGTCCTCGCCGAAGAGCGTCCCGTAGCCGAAGATCGTGCGGAACGGCGGCTCCCGGCGCAGGACCGTGCTCATCGCGAGCAGCGAGTAGAACCAGTTGCGGAACTGGCCGGGGAAGCTCTCGGTGACGAAATCGGCGGGGAACCAGCGGCCCCAGTACTCGGGCTCCTCGCGGAAGTGCATCGTGGAGAAGGGAACGATCCCGGCGTCCAGCCAGGGGTTGCCGACATCGCGGATGCGCTCCACCGTGGCCCCGCAGTGCGGGCAGGCGATCTTGACGCCGTCCACGTACGGCCGATGGGGGGTGTGCCCCTCGAACTGCTCCCAGCCCTCGACCGCGCGCTCGCGCAGCTCCTCGCGTCCCCCGACCACCGTCACCGTCCCGCAGGCCGGGCAGTCGTAGATCGGCAGCGCCAGTCCCCAGTACCGCTTCTTGCTGATCATCCAGTCGTGCATGTTCAGGAGCCAGTCGATCTCGCGCTCGTACCCGAACGCGGGGATCCAGTGGATCCTGTCCACGACCTCCATGATCTGGTAGCGCAGGCTCGCGTCCACCTGCTCGCGCGTCAGCGTCTCGCGCGGCTGGTCGTAGACGGGACCCATGCTGATGTACCACTCGTCCACCAGGCGGAAGACGAGCGGCGTCCCGCAGCGCCAGCAGTGCGGGTACCGGTGCAGGTAGGGCTCCAGGCGGTAGAAGCGGTCCGTCTTGCGCAGCCGGTCGAGGATCGGCTCCGCGACCTCCCGCACGTCCCGACCGGACAGGAACCCGAAGCCCTGCACGATGACGCCGTTCTCGTCGAGGGGCGCGATCATCGGCAGCCCGAGGCGGCGGCCGAGCTGGAAGTCCTCTGCGCCGCACCCCGGGGCGATGTGGACGATGCCGGTCCCCTCGTCCTCGCCCACCTCGTCCCACGCCACCACGCGATGCTCGTAGGGCCGGCCGTCCGGCCCGGGGGTGGCCGCGAAGGCGTGCTCCACCGCGGGCAGGTCGTCGAACGGGCCGGCGTAGCGCCAGCCCACCAGGTCGGCTCCTGGCCGCTCCTCCAGCACCTCGAACGGCCCCTCCAGCGCCTGCTTCAGGGTGCCGCGGCCCAGCCAGAAGAGATGGCCATCCTGGCGCACCTTCACGTACCGCAGCCCCGGGCCCACCGCCGCCGCCACGTTCGAGGTCAGCGTCCACGGCGTGGTGGTCCAGACCAGCAGCTCCTCACCCGGGCGGTCCACCAGCGGGAAGCGAACGGTGAGCCCCGGATCCTCGCGGTCCTGGTACCCCTCCGACATCTCGTGCTGGCTGATCCCGGTGCCGCAGCGGGCGCACCAGGGCATGGTGTCATGGCCCTTGTACAGCCAGCCCCGTCGGTGGCACTCGGCGAGGAAGCCCCAGATCAGGTCGTTGTTCTCGTTGGAGAACGTGAAGTAAGAGCCTCCGAGCTCCGGCATCCCCAGCCGCCCCACGATCTGCTCGACCGTGTCGGTCACCGGCCCCCGCGGGCCCTCCACCGTGATGACCCGGCCGGGGTCGTCCGCCAGCAGGTCGCGGAGCCGGCGAAGCTCGTGCGGGTCGTTCCAGTCCATCCACATCCCGAGCCGGATGGACTGCTCGGTCTGGCGGGCGGCGAACGTGAGCACGCGCTGCTTGCACAGGCTCACGAAGTCGGCGATGCCGTAGTCCTCGATGTCGCGCTTGCTGGTGAACCCGAGCTCGCGCTCCACGTTCACCTCCACCCACAGCCCCTGGCAGTCGAAGCCGTTCTGCCAGCGCTGGTCTTCGCCCAGCATGGCGTGGAAGCGCTGGAAGAGGTCCTTGTAACTGCGGCCCCACGCGTGGTGCACGCCCATGGGGTTGTTCGCGGTGATGGGGCCGTCCAGGAACGACCAGCGGGGGCCGCCCGCGTTCTGGGCGCGGAGGCGCGCGAAGGTGCGGCGTTCGCGCCAGAGCTCCAGGATCTCGTGCTCCTGCGCGGTGAAGTCGGGATGGGCGGGAACGGGGCGGAAGGGTGACTGCATGTGCCGGGTAGGATACCCAAACGCCTCCGGGCGCCGTGCGGGGCGGACGTGGTCCCCAGGGCGCCGTGCGGGGCGGACGTGGTCCTCCGGGCGCCGTGCGGGGCGCACGTGGTCCCCAGGGCGCCGTCCGGCCCCGGTCCGGGCCGCGCTGAGCCGCGCGCAATGCCGCCTGCTCGACGACCCGCTATGATCCGGCGCGTGCCGAACGCCGAACGCCCCGCCGGGCGACCCTCCCCGTTCGCAGCCGCGTTCCTGAGCCTCGTCTTCCCGGGCCTGGGCCACCTGTACGCGCGGCGCCCCGCTCGAGCGCTGGCGTTCGCCGCGCTGCCCGTGCTGGCGCTCGC
>JAKAHX010000229.1 GCA_021814735.1 Chloroflexota bacterium
TGTCCTCGCGGTCGAACGGCGTGACCAGCGTGCGCTCCAGCCGCGCAGTGATCTCGCGGTCCACCATGTCGGCCTCGTGTTCCACCGACGCGATCTCCGCGATGCGTTCTTCCAGCCGGTCGTACTGTTCCACCAGCGCAGCGAGCTTGGTGGCCGCGTCGAGCAGTCGGTCCGCGAACCGGGCGAACTGCTCGGCGAACCGTGCGTCGCGGGGGATCAGTCGTGGCATCGCTCTGCTCCGGGGGGCCTGGACGCGATCGGATTGGGCTCGGGTTCGGATCGGGCGCCGGCTCGGGCCGGACGGCGGGCCGAGCCAGGCAGCTCAAGGGTGGCACAGTGGCAGGGCACGCGCAGGTTCGCCGCGCACCGCCACGAGCGCAGGCGACCCGGCACTACCCTGGCCGCCTCGGGGCGGTCCGGTCAGCGCCGTGCGACGAGGAACAGCCCTCCCGCGATCACGAGCACCGCGATCCCGGCGACGAATGCCCAGTCGCCCCACCAGAGCGCGCGGTTGACCCGGCCGACCAGGATGAGGATCGCGGACACCACCGCCATCAGGGTCAGGAACGGGTGCGCCCGCACTCGGTCGTATGCAGACATCGCGTGTCTCCTCCGATCTCCGCGGTCCAGTGGTGCCGGGCCGAGTGCCGGCCAGCGGTACTACCCCCAGCGGTGCTACCCACGGAACGCCTCGACGAACCGGACGCGCGCACCGATGCGCGTGGCCGAGTTGGCGTAGACGCGACAGGACCGGGTTACGCATGGCTCAGCGCCTCCGGTGCCTGGCCCTCCCCGATGACGTCACGGAACAGCTCGACGAGGCTCGGCTGGGCGCGCCGGAACTCGTGCACGGGGCCCGTGGCCAGGGCGGCATGCAGCACGGCCTGGTCGTAGGCGCCGGCGGCCAGTTCGAGCAGGAGGCGCGAGCCGTCCCTGCGCACGAGTGCCACGTCGCCGAGGCCCTCCGCCCAGCCGGGCGGCGCGCCCGGGGCATCGACCCACAGGCGCACCGGGCCGTCGCGCCGGAGCTCCTCGACCGTCCCGCAGGCGACCAGCCGGCCCTTGTCGACGATCGCCACCCGGTCGCAGATCCGCTCGACCAGGTCGAGCTCGTGGCTGGAGAAGATGACGGGCAGCCCGGCGGCTGCGCGCTCGCGCAGGACGGCGGTCATGACGTCCACCGCGACCGGGTCGAGCCCGGCGAACGGCTCGTCGAGAACGAGGATCTCCGGGTCGAAGACGAGGGCGGCGGCCAGCTGCATGCGCTGCTGGTTGCCCATGCTCAGGGCCTGCAGCTCGGCGTCCCGCCGGTCGGCCAGGCCAAAGCGCTCCAGCCACCGGACAGCGGCCTCCCTCGCGGCCGATCCGCGCATCCCGTGCAGCTCGCCCAGGTAGACGAGCTGCTCCAGGCAGCGCATCTTCGGGTAGAGCCCCCGCTCCTCCGGCATGTACCCGATCCGGCGCCGTGATGCGAAACCGAGTGGCACGCCTGCCCAGCGCACCACCCCCGCGTCCGCCGCCAGCACCCCCGCACGATGCGCATCGTGGTCGTCTTGCCCGCGCCATTGCGCCCCACGAGACCGAACACCTCGCCGGCGCGCACCTCGAAGGTCAGATCCTCGAGCGCAACGGTCAGCCCGTACCGCTTCGAGATCCCGTCGATCTCGAGCCGCCGTCCATCGGTCCCGGTCACCACCGATCACTCCGCCTTCTTCGTGGCCAGTGCGGCCGCCGCGTCGTCGCCGGTCGCGTCACGGGCGATCCCTCGGCTGCGGTCGTCGGCCACGCGGCTCGCAGGCTCCCCGAGTGCCCTGGGGGCTGGCAGCCGTCCCGCGTCGCGCAGGGCTCGGCGGAGCAGGAACTCGATCTGCCCGTTGAGGCTCCTCAGGTCATCCGACGCCCACGCCCGCAGGGCAGCCATGACCTCCGGATCGACTCGCAGCAGGAACGGCTTGCGTTCCACCATCGTCCGCCCCGGCGCCTGCCCGGGATGTCCAGCTTGCCCGGCTGCCGGCTACTGGTACAGCGTGCCCGTGTTCACCACCGGCTGTGTCTCATGCTCGCTGCACAGCACCACGAGCAGGTTGCTGACCATGGTCGCCTTGCGCTCTTCGTCGAGCTCGACGATGTGCTTCTCCGAGAGCTGATCGAGCGCCATCTGGACCATGCTGACGGCGCCCTCCACGATCCGCGTGCGCGCGTCGATGATGGCGCTGGCCTGCTGACGGCGGAGCATCGCGTTGGCGATCTCCGGGGCGTACGCCAGGTGGCTGATGCGGGTGTCCATCACCTCGATGCCGGCCTTCTGCAGGCGACCCTGCACGCCGGCCTGCAGTTCCTCGCCGACCTCGTGCGGGTTGCCTCGCAGGGAGAGCTCGCCCTCGACGTGGGCGTCGTACGGGTAGGCCGTGGCGAGGGTGCGGATCGCCGCCTCCGTCTGCACCTTCACGAACTGCTCGTAGTCGTCCACCTCGAAGAGCGCCTCCGCGGTGTCGACCACCCGCCACACCACGACCGCCGCGACCTCGATCGGATTGCCGTCGCGATCGTTGACCTTGAGCTTCTGGCTCTCGAAGTTGCGCACCTTGATCGAGATGCGCGGGCGGCGGGCGAACGGGTTGACCCACCAGAAGCCCTGCTCCTTGATGCTGCCGGCGTACCGCCCGAACAGCACGAGCGCCCGTGCCTCGTTCGGGTTGACCGGCGTCAGGCCGGCGTATCCCCAGGCGAGCACGAGGACCACCGCCACCAGCGCGAGCGCGCCGCCCCGCCCGCCCCGCTCGACCTCGACGACCCCGAAGATCAGGGCCACCACCAGGGCCACCGTGGCCGCCAGCAGCACGAACAGCACCGGGAACCCCGGGAGGGCCCGACCCTCACGTTCCTTCATCTGCGCCTCCTGATGCCGGAATGATATCAAATAGATAACCGATGCGCGGGTACGACGCGTGCTGAGCGAGCTCCCTCCGGGGTGGGAGGGTGCGTGTCCTGCGCGGTGGATGGGGTCCGCGTACCATCTGGGGCGTCAGCCTGGCAGCGGCCTCTCGCCCTCCCGGCTGGCGGTTCCCGCAGCACTCCTGGCGTCGCCGAGGCCACCGTCCTGGACGTCGACGCGTGGGCGGCGGCAGGTCCCTGGTCGTGACACGCATGAGGCAGCAGGCTGCATGTCATTCGGGCTCCTCTTCCTGGTGTCGATCGTCGCCGGGTTCATCGGCGCCATGTCCGGCATGGGCGGTGGCGTCGTGCTCATCCCTGCCATGACGCTCCTCGGGATGAACATCAAGGAGGCGATCGCCATCAGCATCGTGTCGGTCATCGCCACGTCGAGCGGCTCCGCCTCGGCGTACGTGCGCGACCGGATCACGAACCTGAAGGTGGGCATGTTCCTGGAGATGTTCACCATCCTCGGGGCGCTCGTCGGGGCCACGATCACGCTCTCCACGGGCAACGCCATCCTCTTCATCCTGTTCGGGGTCGTGCTGCTCTTCTCGTGGGTCGCGCTGTTCGTGCAGCGCCACGAGGTGTGGCATCCGCATCCCTGGCAGGATCGGTTCACGCGCTGGCTGCAGCTCGAGGGGAGCTACTACGACCAGCCGACCGCCCAGACCATCCGGTACCACGCGGTCCGCGCGTACGTTGGTGGCCCGCTGATGTTCGGGGCGGGCCTGATCGCGGGGATGCTGGGCATCGGGGCGGGGGCCCTCAAGGTGCTGATCCACGACCTCGTGATGGGGCTCCCGCCGAAGGTCTCGACCACGACCAGCAACCTGATCATCGGCGTCACCGCCCTGGCCGGGACCAGCGTCTACCTCGCCGCGGGTGTCATCGACCCGGGGCTGGTCGCCCCGGTGATGCTCGGCATCCTCCTGGGGGCCTTCGTGGGCACGCGGGTGCTTGTCCGGATGCGGAACGAAGCCGTGCGAGCGTTCTTCCTCGTGGTCCTGCTCGTGCTCGGCGTCGAGATGGTGGTGCGCGGGCTGGGAGGCATCCTGTGAACGGAGGAAGCCAGGCGGAGGAGCGCGCCAGCGCGCTCGAGGGCCGCATGGACGTGCTGATCAGCTACGTCCTGCTTGGCGGTGTCCTCACGGCCGTGCTCTTCGTGGTGGT
>JAKAHX010000230.1 GCA_021814735.1 Chloroflexota bacterium
CACGCCCGCGCCCAACAGCCGCGCGATGAGGACCGCCGCGATCCCCTTGCAGATGTCCAGGAACCCCGTCACGACCGCCAGGCGGAGCCCCAGCGCCCGCGCGACGTTCGCGCCGCCCGTCCTCCCGCTCCCGACGGACCGGGGGTCCGGCCCGCCGGCCAGGCGCGCCACGACCACTCCCCAGGGGATGCCTCCCACGAAGTAGGCCACCACCACAACCACGATGTCCAGGGCGAGGGTGCCGACGTCCATGGCGGCCGAGTATACCGGTGGGTCAGGCCACCGCCAGCGAACCGGCCAGGACCGACACCAGCCGGTCCGGCCGTCCCCGGAACCAGGCGCGGCGCTCCGGGTCGGCCGTGGCTTCCTCGACGAGGCGGCACAGCGTGGCGTTGACCGGCGCGTCGATCCCCGCCTGCTCCGCGGCCTCGGCCACGGCCCCGTTCAGCCACGTGACCTCCGTGCGCGTGGCGCCGGCGCGGAGCGCGAGGCGCAGCGAGGGGGACTTGCCCCCGCGCGCGCTGCCCAGGACCCGGGAGAGGATCGGGCGCCCGAGCGCGGCCGGCAGGCGGAAGGCGCGGATCAGCCACGCCACGTCCGCACCGGGGAGCGCGACCGGGTGCAGCCCCAGCGCGTTCATGACCGCCAGGGCCTCGAGCGCCTGCCGCCGTTCGATCTCGTACAGGTCCGGGTGGGCGTAAATCGCGGCGACGTCCAGGTCCAGCAGCGCGCTGGTGGCGTTTCCGACCAGGTTCCCGAGCAGCTTGGACCACTTCATCGCCGCCGGATCCGGGTAGATGGCGGCGCGCATGCCGCCCGCTCGAAACGCGTCCGCCAGGTCCGACAGGAGGGCCGCCACGTCGCCGACTGCCGCTGCCAGGCCGATCCCGCCCCGGTTGAGCCAGCGCGCCTCCCCTTCGGGGCCCAGTGCTGCCGCGGCCGTCAGCGAGGCGGCCACCAGCCCCGCACCCGGGCGGCGCTGCGCCACCTGCGCCTCCGCCCCGATCCCGTTCTGGAGCGTGACGACCGGCACGCCCGGCGCGGCGCGGAGCAGGTCCGTCGCGGCATCGAGGTCGAACCGCTTGACCGCCAGGATGGCGACGTCGAGGTCCGGGGGCACGCCACTCGCGCCCCCGGAGCGCTCGATCGGAATGATCCGACGCACGGCTCCGGGGCCACGGAGATCCAGCGTCCCGGCGGCGGGCGGTTCGGCGCCCTCGCGCCCCACGAGCACCACCCGCTGGCCACCAACCGCGAGGCACCCACCGACCACACAGCCCACCGCGCCCGCCCCGATCACCGCGATGCGCATCGGCCGGCGCGCCCCCTCTAGTCGGTCACGTGCTTGTCGTACGTTGCGGCGCCGTCGGCCGTCGCCAGCACGGTCTCGAGATCATCGCCGATGCTCGCCTGCACGGCCGCGAAGACCGCGCCTTCCACGAGCGGGCCACCGCTGATCCGCACGCGCGCCGCGACCGCGGGGTCAAGCAGGCTCTCGAGCGCGAACCGGGCGGCATGCACGGCGCCATTGAAGTCCACCAGCACCACCACGCCGGCGCCGGCGTCCGCCGCCTCGATCGCGGCGGCGATCCGCGCCGGGTCCTCGCCGAGCGAGCCGTCGGCCGCACCGCCCGCCGCCAGCACGCGGATGCCGGACGCCTGCTCCCGGGCCATCTGGAGCGCCAGCTCCACGACGCCTTCCGCGACCTGCGCCGAGTGCGAGGCGACGACCACGCCGACCAGCGGCCCCGGTTCGGCCGCGGGCGCGCTCATCGACGTGTGACGAGGATGGCCAGCAGGCTCACGCCGTAGATGACCGTGACCACCCAGATCGCGAGGAAGACGCGCGTGACGACCCGCTCGGCACGCGCGCTGAGGCCGAAGTCGAAGATCACGGCCCGCAGCCCGAGCAGCCCGTGCCAGCTGACCACCACCAGGAAGAGCGTCTCCAGCGGCAGGATGATCGGGTTGGTGATGTAGTCGATCACCTGCTGGTAGTCGCGCAGGCCGCCCTGGACCACGAAGTGGTTCGCGATCATGTGGAGCGTGAGCAGCACCAGCAGCAGCACCCCGGTGATGGCCTGCCAGGCCCAGCTCACGCCCGGGATCGTCTCCCGTTCCTCCGGCGGCGCCCAGCGCTCCGGCAGCGGCAGGGACTGTCCGGTCGGCTCGGGCAACTCCTCGACCCGTCCCGTCATGGCCTCAACCCCCGTGGCTGATGAACATCAGCGTGCCGATGAGCAGCACGATTGCCCCGATGGTGCCAGCGGCGCCCAGGAGCGCCTTCTGTCGGCTCACCACGAGTCCGAGCCCGACCAGCGCCACGCGGATCCCGTTCAGCCCGTGGATCAGCAGGCCGGCCAGCAGCACCACGTCCAGCACCAGGAAGACCGGGTTCAGGAACCAGTTCTTCAGCAGCGAGTCCCACGCGGCCGGCCCCACCGCGAGCTGCGAGAGGACGACCAGGTGGAGGTAGAGGTAGAAGAGGACGCCGAGCCCGGTGATGCGGTTGAGGATGAAGGCCACGCCGCCGAGCCGACGCCCCCGCACGTCCACCCAGCCGGCGACGCCACGCCGGCGCGCTGCCAGTGGCGCGCTGGAGGAGGACCTCACCTCGGCATCGCGTGTCATGGCTCGATCGCTCATTGGGGCACCCTTCCCCCTGTCACGATCCACGTGACCCCTGGGTCCCGCCGGGGTGACGAGCCGGCTCGCTTGTCGCCTGACGACCCCGATGAGATGCCTCGCCCCCGGCGGCCCGGGTGACCCAGATCGGCCACAGGGAATAGCGCCACAGAGCGCCGAGCAATGAGCGACCGAGCAGGGTTCCCGAGGACTCCGGGGGCAGGACGATCATCGCACCGGAGGGGACCACGATGGAACAGCGCTACGCGGGCGTCGACTGGGCGTCGGAGCAGCACGCCGTCTGCGTGATCGACGAGCGGGGCGAAGTGCTGGAGCGCTTCGCCGCGCCCCACACGAGGCTCGGGCTGGCCGGGCTCACCGACCGACTGGCGCGCCAGGTCGAGGAGCCCGGCGAGCTGGCTGTCGGGATCGAGCGTCCCGACGGACCGTTGGTCGATGCCCTGGCCGCCGCCGGCTTCAGCGTGGTGATCGTCCCGCCCCACGTTGTGAAGGCCGCCCGGCCGCGCTTCAGCGCCGCCCTGGCCAAGAGCGATCCCGCCGATGCCCGCCTGCTCGCCGACCTCGTCCGGACCGCTGGCGGGCGGTTCCGGCGGCTGCGCCCGACCGACGAGCCGACCGCCCGGCTGCGTCGCCTGGTGCGCTCGCGCGACGAGCTGCGCGACACCCGGACCGCCCTCGCCAACCAGCTGCGGGCGCTCCTCGAAGAGGCCTGGCCCGGGGCGGCCGAGATCTTCGCCCGGGTGGACTCGCCGATCGCGCTCGCCTTCCTGGAGCGCTACCCCAGCCCGCGTGCCGCGCGGGGGCTCGGGGAGGCGCGCCTGGCGGGCTTCCTGGTGCGCCACCACTACTGCGGCCGACGCAGCGCCGCCGAGCTGCTGGCTCGACTCCGGACGGCCCCGCAGGTGTGGGAACCGACCAGTGTGGACGAGGCGACGGCCGACGGCGTGCGCGCGCTGGTGGCCTGCCTGCGCACGCTCCTCGCCCGGCTCGACGATCTCGAGGGGGCGGTGCGGGCGGCCCTGGCGGCGCATCCCGACGGGGCCCTCTTCCGCAGCTTCCCGCGCGCCGGCGAGATCAACGCGGCGCAGCTGCTGGCCGGCATCGGCGCCGACCGGGCGCGCTTCCCCTCGGCCGACGCGCTGGCGGCCCAGGGCGGCGCGGCGCCGGTCACGCGTGCCTCGGGCAAGGTGCGCGTGGTCGGCTTCCGCTGGGCCTGCGACCACAGCCTGCGCAACGCGCTCACCACGTTCGCCGACAACAGCCGCCACGCCAGTCCCTGGGCCGCCGACGTCTATGCCCGAGCGCGGGCCCGGGGTGCCGACCACCCGCACGCCATCCGCATCCTCGCCAAGGCCTGGTCGCGTGTCATCTGGCGTTGCTGGCAGGACCGCGCCCGCTACGACCCGGCCCGCCACGGTGCCCTGCAACGGCTTCTCTCGCCAG
>JAKAHX010000004.1:0-10307 GCA_021814735.1 Chloroflexota bacterium
GTCCTCCGTGGGCTCGAGCTCCAGGGTGGGTGCCTGGTCGCGGGTCAGCTTGGCGGCCGCCTGTCGGCGCGGCCTGAAATCGGCCACGGCGGCCGCCATGGCGAGCACGTCGGCTCCCGGGAGGGCATCCAGCACTGCGGTGCGCATCGCGGCGGTGGTGCTCCCGTGCACGATGGTCGCCTCCGCGGGGAGCGGCACGGACGTCAGCCCCACGATGAGCGTGACGCGCGCACCGCGTGCCAGGGCCGCCTCGGCGATCGCGACGCCCATCCGGCCGGAGGACCGGTTGCCGATGAAGCGGACCGGGTCGATGGGTTCGGCGGTGCCACCGGCCGTCACGACCACGCGCCGCCCGGCGAAGTCCCCCGCCGCACCCGCCCGGGGCATGTCGGCGGAGGGCGCGGCCGCGCCGGCCGGTCCCGGCTCGCCGCTGCCGGTGGTCGCGAGCGAGGCGACGACCGCGTCGACGACCTGGGCCGGTTCGGCCAGCCGCCCCTGGCCGATCAGTCCGGAGGCGAGCACGCCGGTCGCCGGTTCGACGATCGTGTAGCCGAACGCGTGCAGCCGTTCGACGTTGGCCCGGGTGGCCGGATGCGCGTACATCCCGGCGTCCATGGCCGGCGCCACCACCACCGGCGCGCGCGAGGCCAGGCAGGTCGCGGTGATCACGTCGCCGGCCAGGCCGGTCGCCATCGCCGCCAGCCAGTGCGCCGTGGCCGGGGCGACCACGATCGCGTCGGCCGAGCGTGCCGCCACCACGTGCCCGATGCGCGCGTCGGGAAGGAGCTCGAGCGGGTCCAGGAGCACCGGCCGGCCGCTGAGCGTCTCGAAGGTGAGCGGGCCCACGAACGCAGCGGCGGAGCGCGTCATCAGGACCTGGACCCGGGCGCCCTCGGCGGTGAGGCGGCGCAGCAGCTCGACGGCCTTGTACGCGGCGATCGAGCCGGTGACGCCCAGCACGATCGACCGTCCGGCGAGGCGTCCCGTGGCGGTCTCGCTCATGGGCCCGTGCCCCCCGCGACGGCCCCGCGGCTCCGGCCCGTGCCTCCCGCGACGGTTCCCGTGCTCCTCGCGACGGCTCCTGTGCTCCGCCCCGTGCTCCTCGTGCGCCGTGGGGCCGGGATGGCACCCGGTGCCGCCGGCCCTCTGCCGCGCGCGGCACGGGCCGCCGTCGTTGCCGCGGTCCACGCGGACGGTGCCGCCTCCGCCGCAAGGATCGCCAGTCCGCTCAGGGTGAGGTCGGGATCGATCGCGTCCACCCCGGTGAGTTCGTCGACCCAAGGGAGCTGGCTGACGCCGCCGGTCAGGACGACCGCCACCCGCGCACCGGGGCTGTCGGCGAGCAGCTCGGCCCGGATCCGGTCCAGGAGTTCACGGGCGAGCCCCAGGGCCCCGTAGACCGCGCCGCTCCGGATGGCGCTCACGGTGTCCCGGCCGATCGCACGCTCCGGCCGCAGCGGTTCCACCCGGGGCAGCTGGGCGGTCCGGGCCGCCAGCGCCTCGAGGCCCAGCTCGATCCCGGGCGCGATGGCCCCACCGACGAATGCACCGTCGCGGGCCACCACGTCCACCGTGGTGGCCGTGCCGAAGTCGAGGACCAGGGCGGGCGTCCCGTAGCGACGTCCGGCAGCCAGGGCGTTGACCAGCCGGTCCGCACCCACCTCCGAGGGCTGATCCACCCGGACCGGGATCGGGACGTTGTCGGCCGTGGCCTCGAGCAGCGGGAGGCCGCGACGGGCCACCGCGGAGGCGATGGCGCGGCCGACCTGCGGGACCACGCTCGCCAGCACCACGCGATCCACGTCCTCGAGACGCAGCCCGTCCAGGCCCAGGAGCTGCTGAAGCAGGAGTTCCGCCTCGTCCACGGTCGCTCGCGGGGGCGTCACGGCGCGGCGCGTGCCGGCCACGCGGCCCTCCTCCACGAGCCCCAGCGTGACGTTCGAGTTGCCGACGTCGATCGCGAGCAGCATCCGGGCGATGATACGCCCGGGGTTTCCGTGCCCAGCCGGGCTTGCTACCATCCGGGGGTCCCCGGCGCACGGGGCCCACGCTGGAGGAGCATGTGGCCGCCCTTCCGCCCGCCAAATTCTTCGTCAACCATGGGGTCATCGGCAGCCCCACCGATCTCTACCATCTCCTCCGTCCCCTCCTGAAGCAGACCGTGGCCTACGCGTACCTGCGCGGTCGCGAGGTGGTCGCGCACGGCGTCGGCCCGGTCGAGCGGATCGTGATCGATCGTCCCGACGTCTCCACCTACTTCACGCCGCTCTCCGTCTGCGTGAACGTCGACTCGTTCGAGTACCTGGAGTTCGACACGCGGCCGGACGGTGCGGTCACCTTTGCCCTGGTCCAGGGGGACGAGCGCGTGGTCATCACATACCAGGCGGATGGGAGCGAGCCCGAGGACGGGATGGCCGCGCAGGCCACCCTGGACCTGGTGCGCGACGATTACGTGCAGATGGAGCTGGGCGGCCTGGGAGCGCCGGGAGCGCCGGGGGACGCGGGGCAGGGCGCCAGCGACTGAGCCGAACGCCGGCAACGTAGCCGAACGCCGGCAACCCAGCCGAACGCCGGCGGCCCCGGCAGCCCCGTCGGCCCCGTCGGCCGTGTACCATCCCCCGCGATGTTCGAGCGAACCGCGCTGCCGGGCGGGCCGCGGGTGATCACCGTGCGCCTCCCCGCGGCCCGGTCCTTCTCCGCCGTTGCCTATGTCCGCGCCGGATCCCGCATGGAGAGCCGCGCCGAATCGGGCATGGCGCACTTCATGGAGCACCTCACCTTCAAGGGCACCGCATCGTGGCCGTCCACGCGTTCGGTGTCGGAGGCCATCGAGGGCAGCGGAGGCACCAGCAACGCGGCCACCGACCGCGAGTCCACGAGCTACTGGGCGCGTGTCCCGTCCCGCGATGCCCCGCTGGCCATGCGGATGCTGGGCGAGCTCGTCACGCGCCCGTTGCTGCGCGAGGACGACGTCGCGCACGAGCGCGCGGTGGTGATCGAGGAGATCCGCTCGTACCGCGACGATCCCGGCGAGTTCGTGTTCAACCTGCTCGACATGGCCGTCTTCGGCGATACCCCGCTCGGCTGGGAGATCGCCGGCGACGAGGAGAGCGTCGCCGGTCTCACCGCCTCGTCGCTGCGCGGCTTCTGGGAGCGCTGGTACCGGCCCTCCAACGTGGTCGTGGCGGCCGCCGGCGATCTGGACCACGACACGATCTGCGCCATGGTCGAGGAGGGGTTCGGGTCGGACGGCGCACCGGAGGCCGCGCCGCGGCCGGGATCTCCCCTGGATGGCCGCCCCGCCTGGACGCCGGGCGACGGACGCTTCCTGCCCGCCCCCCCGCTGCCATCGCCCGAGCGGTTCCGCATCGTGAACCGGCCGGGCTCGCAGGCGCACCTCGCCCTCGCGGTACCCGCCCTCCGCCGCGACGATCCCGACCAGTGGACGCTGGAGCTGCTGGACACCGTGCTCGGCGAGGGGATGAGCAGCCGACTCTTCCTGCACCTCCGCGAGGAGGCCGGGCTCGCCTACGACGTCCACTCCTTCATCAGCGACTTCGCCGACTGCGGGATGCTCGGGATCTACGCGGGCGTGGATCCACACATGCTGACGCAGGCGCTGGAGGCGATCCTCCGGGAGCTCTCGGAGCTGCGCGACCGCCGGATCCCCGACGACGAGCTGGCGCGTGCGAAGGCGTATGCATGCGGCCGGCTGGAACTCCGGCTGGAGGAGGGCCGGAACCTCGCCTCGTGGCTGGGAGCGCAGGAGGCGCTCCACGAGCGGACGCTGTCACCCGACGAGGCCATCGGGGCGATCCAGGCGGTGGACGCCGACGCGATCCGTTCGCTGGCTGGCCGGCTGTTCCGCGACGAGGCGCTCTCGCTGGCGGTCATTTTGCCGGGCCGGCGCGGCACGGGCCTCGAGCGCAGGATGCGACTGCCATGAACGACGACGGGACTGCGCGGGTGTCCGGCCGGACAGACCTCGCCCTCGACCAGGACCCGGGGAGCGTTGGCGACCCACTGGCGGTCGACGCGCCCCCGGAATCCGGGGACGGCGAGGCGCCGTCAGCGCAGCCCGCGGGCAGCGCCGTGGCCGAGGCGCGCATCGCGCAGCTCCACCTCCGCGTCGGGATGCTGGGTCTGGCGCGCGCGGAACTCGAGACGCTCGCCGCGCACGGCTCGCTGGACGTGCCGGCGCTCGCCGACCTGGCCGAGGTGCGGTGGCGGACCGGGGACCTGGTCGGTGCCGGCGAGGCCGCCGATGCGCACCTCCAGGCGGGCGGCGAGGAACTGGTGGCCCTGTGCGTCGCGGCCGAGGCGGCCGCCGCGGCCGGGCGTGCCGCGGACGCGCGCGAGCTCGCGGTTCGTGCCCTCTCGCGCGGCCGCGATCGCCTGGACGACGTCTTTGCCGGCGAGCCGCGTGCCGCGATCTGGCCCCCCGACGCAGCTCGCGAAGGGCTGCCCACCCGGGCCGGTGCCGGCGCGCCGGATGCGATGTCCCCCGCGGGCGCCCAGCCGGTCGGGCCTGCCAGCGCACCGTCGGCCGAGCTGGACGATGTGCAGTCCCGGGTCGCCCGGGGCGACGTGGAGGGGACCGCGACCCGCCTTGCCCTGATCCTGCGTGAGCGGCCCGTCCTGGCCGCCGCCGTGCTCGCGATGGCCGACGAGGCGCTGCGGGTGGCGGGCCCGGGCCCCGAGGCCGCGGCGCTGCACGTCGCGCGCGGCGACGCCTACCGCCTGATGGGACGCGAGGCCCTCGCGTCCGAGGCGTTCCGACAAGCCAGCAGGGCGCTTCGCAGCGCCCGACCACCCGGAGACACACCGTGATCGAACGCACCCTCGTCCTGGTCAAGCCCGACGGCGTCCAGCGGCTGCTCGTCGGCCGGATCCTTGCCCGGTACGAGGAACGTGGGCTCAAACTGGTCGGGCTCAAGCTCGTGCAGGTGGATCGCGAGTTCGCGGAGCGTCACTACGCCGTGCACCGCGGCAAGCCGTTCTTCGAGGGGCTCGTGGCGTTCATCACCTCCGGGCCGCTCGTCGCGGTCGCCCTCGAAGGGCCCGATGCGGTCGCGATCGTGCGCACCATGAACGGCGCTACGCGACCTGTCCAGGCCGACCCGGGGACCATCCGGGGCGACCTCGCGGTGGAGACCGCGCAGAACCTGGTGCACGCCTCCGACAGCGCCGAGACCGCGGAGGCCGAGCTCGCCCTCTGGTTCCGCCCCGAAGAGCTCGTCCGGTACGCGCGAGAGATCGATCGCTGGGTCCTCGCCCCCGAGGGGGCGTGACCGTCAGTCCATCGAGCCCAGCGCTCCGCCCGAGACGACCGACACCGCGACCGCGAGCAGCCCCGCGATCAGTGCCACGCCCATGCCGATCGCGGGACCGTTGGCGGCCAGCAGCTGGACGCCGCGCCGCGTGCCCAGCGCCTGGACGCCCGCGCGCACGGCCCCGGCTCTGTGGGGGCGCGCCGATTCGGCGGCTGGTGGCCGCGCTGCGCTCGCCGCCGGTTCCGTGGCGCCCGTGGATCGGTGGCCGGCCCCGCCGGCCCGGCCGAACGCGGCCGGCCACCCCACCATGCGCTCGCCGACGAGCTCGGACGGTGCGCGCAGCCCGACCCAGGCGAGACGGAGGAACGGGAGCAGTCCGAGCCACGCCGCGCCCAGCATGAGCGTGCCGACCGGCCCGCCGGCGGCCTGTGCCAGGGAGGTGCGCAGCGAGAAGACGCTCCAGCCCGGCAGCCCGAACGTCGCCAGCGCCACGGCCACCAGCCCGGCCGCGAGCAGCGGGGCGCGCCGTGCCCAGCCGTCGAGCTCGTCGATGCGCGAGGTGCCCCACCCGGCCCCCGCGACCAGGATCCAGGCCGCGAGCGCCGTCCGGGCCACGGCGTTCACGGGGAGCCAGTAGCTGGCCGTCGACCCCGCCGAGGGGTCCGACGAGGCGATTGCGAGCAGGGCCAGCCCGGCGTCGGAGACGAGCGTGTAGGCAAGCACGTGCCGCAGGTCGTCGTGCAGCGCCGCCACGATCGCGCCGCCGGCGAGCGTGAGGCATGCCACCACGGCGACGAGGTCGCGGACGTCCGCCACGAGTGGCGCACTGGCCGAGCCGCCGTACGCCATCACCGGCGCGAGCACGCGCTGCTCCCATGCCACCGCGGCCATCGTGAACGCCGCGGGCAGCCAGGCCGCGCGGGCGGCGGCCAGGGCCGTCGGCCCGGCCACGGTCCCGCGCGCGGCGATCGCGTGGAACGGGATCGCGCCCAGGAAGAGCGCGACGGAGCCGGCCACCAGGAGCAGTGCGACCGCGACTGCGCCGGGATCGGCGGCCACCGGTCCGGCTGGGCCGAGGAGCCATGCCATCCCGACGACGGCGATCGCGCCAGCCACGGCCGCGGTGCGCAGGGCACGGCTCGCCGTCCTGGTCGCCGTGCTCTCCGTGCCGGCGTCGGCGGAGGAGACGAGGGCAGGGGCCAGCAGCATCGCCGCGGCGACCACGATCGCAGCCGCGATCGGCGGCCCGGCCGTTCCCGCCGACTGCACCACCGCGGTCGCCGGAGGGGGTTCCATCAGCGCGCCGTTCAGCGCGGCCAGGGCAGCGGTCACCGCCGCGAGTGCCAGGGTGAGTGCGGCCGGGACCGCCGGCGTGTCCGCGCGGATGGCCCAGGCTGCGGCCAGCACGAGCAGCAGTGACGCCGCCGCGTCCGCGGTGACCGCCGCCCCCTGCGCACCCAGGGCGAAGGTGGCGCCGCCGACAACGACGGTCGTCAGGGGCGGCAGCAACAGCGCGACCGGCACGCAGGCCGCGAGCGCGACCCCCGCCACGATGCGAGCGGCGGTGCCGCGCAGCCAGGCGGCGGCGAGCCCCCCGGCCAGTGCGACCGCGATGACGATCGCGGCGCTCACGTCCGTGCGGTCTGGTCGACGTCGCCCGGCGCGTCGGAGCGACCCGGCCCTGTCGTGCGAGGCTCGGGCCATGCGGCGGGCCCGCCGGATGCCCGGGCCCGGGCGTCCAGGACGATGATCTCGCGCGAGCCCTCGGCCGCCGCGGCCACCGCCAGTGCGAGGGCCACGATCTCGAGCTGGCTCGGCGTCCCCGCCAGCGCGGTCGCGACCAGCCCGGCGGCATCGAGCACGAGGACGGCCCCGATCGCGGTCCGCAGCGCGTCGCGACTGAACGCGATCAGCGGGACCGCGGCGATCGCCACCGCGACCCCCGCGGCCATCGCGCTGGATGGACCCCGCCCGGGCCCTGCGACGGTCGCCACGGCCCAGCCGAGCACCAGCCCGAGGGCGACGAACGCGCCCTCCGGCCAGCCGCCGAGCGGCAGCGGCGGCAGCAGATCCGTGGCGCCGCGGGCAGCCAGGAGGAGCAGGAAGGCGGCGAGGAGCGCCGCCACCATCCAGAAGGCGAGCGGGAGCACCGGCGGGAGCGCGGAGAGCGTCAGCGGGGACAGCACGAGCACGCCGCCCATCCCGAGCACGGCCATGCGGGACGACCGCGCCTGCAGCAGCGCCGCGGCCGCCGCCGCCGTGGTCAGCGCGCCGGCCGCGGCCAGGGCAGGTTCCACGGGGACCTCCCGGTCAGGCGGCGCGCGCGACGTCGGCCGCGCCCGTCGGGGGCACGGATGGCAGCACGATCGGGCTCAGGTCCGGGTAGGTGGGCGTGGCGATCACCTCGAAGGTGTTGAGCGGCCAGTACCGCAGCCATGCGCGGCCGATCACGTTGGCGATCGGCACCGGGCCGAACACGCGGGAATCGCTCGAGTTCTCCCGGTGGTCGCCCATCACGAAGAGCGATCCGGGCGGCACCACCCAGTGGCTCTGGCCGTTCAACGGCTCGGTCACCTGGCCGGGGTAGACGTACGGCTCGCTGATCTCCTGGCCGTTGATGAAGACATGGCCGTTGCGGAGATCCACCACGTCGCCGGGCAGCCCGATGACCCGCTTGATGTACGGGGTGGAGCCGGGTTCCTGGCCGGGGGGCGTGAACACGACGATGTCGCCCCGCTTGTACGAGTCGAAGCGCGGTGTGAGCTTGTCCACGAGGACGTACTGGTTGGGCAGGAGCGTGTTCTCCATGCTCTGCTGCTCGACCTGGTACGGCTGCGCGACGAAGTTCTGGATGACCAGAAAGATGATGAGGGTAAGGACGAGGGTCTCGACCGCCTCGAGGAGGCAGCCGCGCGCGCGCTGAGTCACGCGGGACGGACGGCTCGGATCACAAGCGGGGAGTATAGGGCCAAGCGACCGCGGGCCGGGCAACCGGGGAGTGGTAACGTCAGCGACCGTGTCACGCCGTACCGTCGAGCTCGTCGGGCGCATCGTCGCGATCGTCGCGCTGCTGCTGATCCTGGCGAACGCAACGCTGGTGGATCGCGTCCCCCCGGCCGTCCAGGGCATCTCGCTCAGCCGCACCAGCGGGGACGCGCACGTGGGACTCACGCACGCCACCATCGACGTGCAGTTCACCAAGGCCGTCGACCAGGCGTCCGCGCAGCTCCACTTCCGCATCGTTCCGAACGTGGCCGGGACGTTCTCGTGGGACGGTGGCCGCACCATGATCTTCACGCCGACTCAGAAGCTGCCGGTCGCGACGCAGTTCGTGGTCACCATCTCTCCCGGGTACCGCGACGTGGACGGGAACGTGGCCACCCAGGGCCCGACCAGGTTCACCTTCCAGACAGTCAGCCTGCCCGTCCTGGTGTCCAGCAGTCCGGCCACTGGCGCCACCGACGTCGCAGTCGGGACGACCATCACGCTGACCTTCGATCGCCTCATGGACGTGGGGGCCACCCAGGCGGCCATCGGGATCGTCCCGGCCACGCCCTACCGGGCCGCGTGGAGCGGCTCGAGCGTGACGCTCACGCCCCTCGCACCGCTCTCGTTCGGCACCACCTACCAGGTCACGGTCTCCGACCAGGCGGCCGACACGGACGGCAACTCGCCGGCGGCCCCGATCGTGGTCCGTTTCTCCACCGTGAACGCCGGGCTGGGGCTGGTCCGGGTGGTCCCCGCCGACGGTTCCGCCGGGGCGTCGGTCTACGGCCCCATCGCGATGCTCTTCGACGGGCCCGTGGACCCCTCCAGCGTGAACGGGCTCGTCCAGGTGACGCCGCCGACACCGGGCCAGCTCCAGGTGGAGGCGCTGCCCGACGACGTCCCGGGCGCCGCCCCGGTCGCGAGCGCGCTGGTCTTCGAGCCGTCGCAGCCGCTGGCCCCCCACACCACGTACACCGTGCAGCTGGCCGACGGCGTCCGTCGCGCCGACGACCCGCGCGAGGTCGCGGCCGGGCGCACCTGGTCGTTCACCACCGGCGCACCGGCGGACACGCTGCAGAACCAGGTGGTCTTCCTCTCGGCGCGTTCCGGGGTGCAGAACCTGTGGGCCATGAACCCCGACGGCACCAACCCGCGCGCGCTGACGGACGAGCTGGTCCCCGTCACGGCGTACGACGTCACGGCCGACGGGCGGCGGGTCGTGTACGCAGCCGGCGGGGTGGTCGCCACGTTCCGCGTGGGCGACGCGAACCCGACGGTGCTCACGCCCGCCGACGCCTTCGACTACGCGCCCCGCCTGGTCCCGGACGGCTCGGCCGTCCTGGTCGGGCGGCGCGACCGGACGACGGGCCGCGACGAGGGGATCTGGCTGCTGCCGATCGACTCGAGCGCGCAGCCACGGCAGGTCCTGGCGACCGGCGCTCCGCCGACCGGCTCCGTGTCGAGCGGCGCGGGAACCGCGGACGCGGTGGCGCCGGGGCCGTGGACGTCGGTCGACGCGGTGTCGACGGACGGCAGCACCGCGCTCGTGCGCACCGGCGACGGCTCGATCGTGGAGATCGACCTGGCGACCGGGACCGCCGTGGCGACCGGGCTGCGCGATCCCGTGGGGCCCATGCAGTGGTCGGATCGCGAGCACGGGTTCGTGGTGGAGGCCCAGCAGGGACAGCAGGCCACGGCCGCCGCGTGGATCGTGCCGATCGGGGGGCCTCCGAGGCAGCTCCCCGGCGGAGGGGCGTGGCTGGCCGCCTCCTCGCAGGGCGCCCTGCTCTGGCTCTCGGGGACGGGCGTGCAGCACGTGACGATCCAGTCGGGGTCGGGCGCCCCGCTCGCGCTCACGACGTCGGCCGTCCTCGCCGACCGCGAACCCTCGTTCTCGCCGGCAGGCGACCTGGTGGTCTTCGTGCGAGTTCCCGCCTCGGGTGGTCCGAGCGCCGGTATCTGGGAGGTCCGCACGGACGGCCGTGAGCTCGGGCAGCTCTCACCGGACGGCACGCAGCCGCGCTGGCTCCCGTAGCCCGCCGCTCC
>JAKAHX010000004.1:10407-18881 GCA_021814735.1 Chloroflexota bacterium
CGGCTGGATACGCGCTGCATATCCCGGATAGGCCGCGGGTCGCATGCTACACTCCGGCCTGCCGAACCCCGCGTCCCTGCCCCGCTCGCGACGGGGCTCTTTCCTTGTCCAAGGGAGGCGTTACCGACGTGAGCGGTCTTGCGGGCTCGATGCCCTGGATCATCCCGATCGCCGTCCTGCTGACGGTCCTGTTCGCCCTGTACCTGGCACGCGACGTGCTGTCGCACGACGTGGGCACGCAGGCCATGCAGGACGTCGCCGGCACGATCTACGAGGGCGCGGTGGCGTTCATCCGCCGCCAGTACACCACCATCGGGATGCTCGCCGTGGTGGTGGCGGTGATCATCGCCGTGGTGATCGGGATCGTCGAGACCAAGCAGGTCTCCGACACGGACGTCTACGGGTTCGACCTCGGACTCCGGACCGGCGTGGCGTTCCTGGTCGGCGCGGCCTGCTCGATGGCCTCCGGGATCATCGGCATGTACGTCAGCGTGAAGTCGAACGTGCGCACGGCCGCGGCGGCGCGCCGCAGCCTGGTCGAGGCGGTGAAGGTCGCGATGCGCGGCGGCGCCGTCTCGGGATTCCTCGTGGTGGCGCTGTCGCTGGCCGGCGTGTGGGCCATGTTCGTGGTGTACGGCGGCTTCCAGCATCCCGACCAGGCCCCCTTCCTCATCGTCGGCTACGGGTTCGGCGCCTCGTTCGTCGCGCTCTTCGCGCAGCTGGGCGGCGGGATCTACACCAAGGCCGCGGACGTGGGGTCCGACCTCGTGGGCAAGGTCGAGGCCGGGATCCCCGAGGACGATCCCCGCAATGCCGGCGTGGTCGCGGACCTGGTGGGCGACAACGTGGGCGACTGCGCCGGCCGCGGCGCGGACCTGTTCGAGTCCACGGCCGTCGAGAACATCGGGGCCATGATCCTGTCGGTCGGGATCTACGCGGTGGCCGTCAAGGCCGGCTGGCCCGCCCCGGAGTCCTGGATCTTCTTCCCGCTCGTGGTCCGCGCGTTCGGGCTGCTGGCCACCATCGTCTCCATCTACACGCTGAACGGCCGCGAGGACGAGGACCCGATGAACATCCTCAACCGCGGCTACTGGCTGACGACGGGCCTGAGCGCGATCGGGATGCTCATCGTCACCTACGTGATGATGCAGACCGGCTCCCAGACCGGTGCCTCCGGGATCCCCACCTGGCTGTGGTTCTTCGCCGCCGGTCTCGTCGGCCTGGCCACCAGCATCGCCTTCGTGTACATCACGCAGTACTACACGGCCGCCTCCTTCCGGCCCGTGCACGAGATCGCGGAGGCGTCCAAGACGGGCCCTGCCACCAACATCATCGCCGGCACCGCCGTGGGCTACGAGACGACCTTCGCCACGGCCATCGTGATCGGCATCGCCCTCCTGCTGAGCCACTGGTTCGGCTCGGAGGCGAACCTGGTGAACGCGCAGGGCCAGAACATCGGCGGCATCTTCGGGACCGCCGTGGCCACCATGGGCATGCTGATGACCTGCGCCTACGTGCTGGCCATGGACACCTTCGGCCCCATCACCGACAACGCGGGCGGCATCGCCGAGTTCTCCCGCAGCGAGGCGGGCGCGCGCGAGATCACCGACCGGCTCGACGCGGTGGGCAACACCACCAAGGCACTGACGAAGGGCTACGCGATCGCCTCCGCCTCGCTGGCCGCGTTCCTCCTCTTCAGCGCGTACATCGACAAGGTCAACCTGATCCTGTCGCGCCAGATCGCGGCCGGCAAGACCGGCGTCCAGCTCATGAACGCCGTGGACCTCTCGAACATCGGGGTCTTCGTGGCGGCTCTCGTCGCGGCGATGCTGGTCTACTTCTTCGCCTCGCTCGCGATCCGGGCGGTCGGCACCACGGCGCAGTCGATCATCGTCGAGGTGCGGCGCCAGTTCCGCGAGATGCCCGGGATCATGGACTACTCGCAGCGGCCGGACTACGCCCGCGTGGTCGACATCACGACGCGCGCGGCCCTGCGCGAGATGGTCGCCCCCGGTGGCGTGGCGGTTGCCACGCCGATCCTCGTGGGGCTGCTCCTCGGCTACCAGGCCGCCGCCGGCCTGCTGATGGTGGGTACCATCGCCGGCGTCCTCCTCGCCTCCGTGCTCAACAACGGTGGCGGCGCCTGGGACAACGCCAAGAAGTACATCGAGTCCGGGCACCTCACCGACGCGGATGGCAACATCCTCGGCAAGAAGACCGCCGCACACGCCGCGGCGGTGGTGGGGGACACCGTGGGGGATCCGTTCAAGGACACCGCGGGCCCCTCGCTGCACGTCCTGGTGAAGCTGCTGGCCACCCTCACCCTCGTCTTCGCGCCGCTGTTCATCCGCTGACCCTCGGCACCCGGGGCGGGGGCGGTGGTCCGCCGCCGCCCCCGGGCTGTGTCGCTCGGGGAACGCCATGCCGCTGGTCCTCCAGGCGCTCGTGATCGGGATCGTGCAGGGGCTCACCGAGTTCCTGCCGATCTCGTCATCGGCGCACCTGATCGCGGTGCCCGAGTTCCTGGGCTGGAAGGATCCGTTCCTGAACAGCGCGAGCTTCGACGTGATGCTCCACGCCGGAACGCTCGCGGCGCTGCTGGTCTACTTCTGGTCCGACCTGATCCGGCTGCTCCTCGCGTGGATCGACTCCATCCGCGAGCGGGCGATCGGCGGCGATTCCGACCGCCGCCTCGCCTGGCTCATCCTGGTGACGGTGATCCCCGGCGCGCTGCTGGGCGTGGGCTTCGAGAGCTTCTTCGACACGTTCTTCCGGCAGCACATCATCCTGGTGGGGATCTTCTTGGCGCTCGGTGCCGGCATCCTGTGGCTCGCCGAGCAGCTCGCCCTCCTGCAGCGCGGGCTCGGGCAGGTCAACGTCCGTGACGCCGTCCTCATCGGGATCGCGCAGGCGTTTTCTCTCTTCCCCGGCTTCAGCCGATCCGGGATGACCATCGCCGCTGGGCTGTACACCGGCCTCACGCGCGAGGCGGCCGCCCGGTTCTCGTTCCTCATGGGGACCCCGATCATCGCCGGCGCGGCCATCTGGAAGGCCCGCGAGCTGCTGCAGGCCGGGCTTCCCTCCGCCGACGTCCTGGCGCTCGGCGCGGGCATGCTCGGCGCGGCCGTGGCCGGGCTTGCCGCCATCGCGTTCCTGCTCGTCTACCTGCGGCGCCGGTCCACCGCCCCCTTCATCGCCGAGCGGCTGGCGATGGCGGTGCTGGTGCTGGTCTTCGTGCTCGCCCGCTGAGCCGCTCACGACGGGATGGCGACGCGATGGAGGTGATGAAGCAGGCGCGGCAGGGGGTCATCCGCGACCTGCTCGCCAGGCGGAGCATCCGGACCCAGCACGAGCTCGCCGCGGCCCTCCGCGAGCGCGGGTTCCGGGCCACCCAGGCCACCATCAGCCGGGACGTGGCTGAGCTGGGGCTCGTGAAGGTGCCCCGCAACGGGGCGGCCGTCTACGCCCTGCCCGAGCCGCTCGTCGACGCGGAGCCGAGCGCCGAGGACCGGCTGGCGGCGCTGCTCCGCGACCTGCCGGTGGACATCCGCGAGGCCGGGCTCCTGCTGGTGCTGCGCACCCTCTCGGGCAGCGCGCACGCCATCGCGTCGGCGCTGGACCGCGCGCGCTGGCCGGAGGTGGCGGGCTCCGTGGCAGGGGACGACACGCTCTTCGTCGCCTTTGCCGACCGTGGCTCACTGCGGCGTGCCCGCAGGCGTCTCGCGCGCCTGCAGGAACGGCCGCCGGCGTCATCTGCGCTTTGACACGGGCACAGCGGGCGCCATAGAATCTCGCGCTGGCAGAACTCCTGACGCGTCCCGCCGACGCGCCGGGGGTTCTTTGATCTTGCAGCCTGTCACCCACTGGAGCGGTCTGTGAACAACAAGCCCGGTTACCTCACCCACGATGGACTCGAGAAGCTGCGAGCGGAGCTCGACCAGCTGGTGAACGTCCGTCGCGCGGAGGTGGCGGCCCGCATCCACGACGCCAAGGAGCACGGTGACCTGGCGGAGAACGCCGAGTACGAGGACGCCAAGAACGAGCAGGCGTTCGTCGAGGGACGCATCCAGACGCTGGAGTCGCTCATCCGCAACGCCGTGCTCATCGACGAGAACCACTCATCGGACCACGTCCAGATCGGCTCGACGGTGGTGGTCACCTCCTCGGACGGGACCGAGACGTTCCACATCGTCGGGTCGGCCGAGGCGGACCCGGGCTCGGGGCGCATCTCCAACGAATCGCCGGTCGGACGCGCCCTCCTCGGGCACCGCGTGGGAGACCGCGTGGTCGTCCACGTGCCGAGCGGAGACTTCACGTACCAGATCGAGAAGATCGGCTGACGCCGTCACGGATCGCCGGAGGAGACGGTGTACTGGGCCGATGAGCTCGCCGCGCGCCTGAGCGGTCCGCAGGTCGTCAACGATTCGAAGACGCCCTCCGGCACCGTCCACGTGGGGAGCCTGCGCGGCCCGGTGGTGCTGGACGCGATCTGGCGGGCGCTGCGCGAGCGCGGGCTGGAGGCGCGGCTGCTCTACGGGGTGGACGACCTGGACCCCATGGATGCCCAGGCGCTGCTGACCCCGGACGCCGTCGAACGCTACATGGGCGTCCCGTTGGCGCACGTCCCCGCCCCGGAGGGGAGCGGCGCGGCCAGCTACGCCCGGCATTTCGCGGGCCTGTTCCTGGCCACGTTCGCCGGGCTCGGGATCCACCCGGAGACCTACTGGATGAGCGAGGTCTACCCCACCGGCGCCGTGGACCCGTACATCCGGCTCGCCCTGGACCGCGCCGATCGCGTCCGCGAGATCTACCGCCGCGTGGCCAACGTGCAGCATCCGCCGACGTGGCATCCCGTCAGCGTGATCTGCGAGCAGTGCGGCAAGGTGGGAACCACCATCGTCACCGACTGGGACGGTGAACGGGTGCGCTACGAGTGTCGCCCGGACCTGGTGACCTGGGCCACCGGCTGCGGCCATTCCGGCTGGGTGGCGCCGTTCGGCGGACGGGCCAAGCTGCCCTGGAACCTGGAGTGGGCCGCCCAGTGGAGCATCTTCGGGGTCACGATCGAGCCCAACGGCAAGGACCTGGCCACCGCGGGCGGCTCGCGGGATCGCTCGGACGCCATCTCCCGCGAGATCTTCGAGCGCGAGCCTCCCATCAACCTGCCCTACGAGTTCCTCAACATCGGCGGGCGGAAGATGAGCACCAGCAAGGGGCGCGGCGCGGCGGCGCACACCATGGCCGAGGTGCTTCCCCCGGAGCTGCTCCGCTTCCTCTTCCTGCGCCACCGGCCGAGCCATGCCATCGACTTCGACCCGGCCGGGGAGACCATCCCGCGCCTCTTCGACGAGTTCGACCGCGTGGCGGCGGCCACGGCCGGCCGCGAGGTGAAGGGCGAGCTGCCGCCGGACCACGCACGGATCTTCGCCCTGAGTCTCCTCGACCCCGAGGCGGACCCGGTTGCCGAGGCGGGCCGCTTCCGCCCGGACTTCTCGCAGGTGGCCATGCTCGCCCAGGTCCCCGGGGCCGACATCGAGGGGCGGATTGCTGCCGAGAAGGGCGCGCCGCTCGACCTCGCGGAGCAGGTGATCCTGGCCGATCGGGTCCGGGCCGCCCGGGCCTGGCTGGCCGACTACGCGCCAGATCGCGCGCGCATCGCCGTCCGGGACGAGTTGCCCGCGGAGGCGCGCCGCGGGCTCTCCGACGAGCAGCGCACCTACCTGGGCGCGCTCGCGATCGCCGCCGGCGTCTCCCGCCCGGTGTCGGGGGATGCGTGGCAGGACCTGATCTTCCGGGTCGCGGAGGAGGCGGCGCTCCCGGCCGGGCGCGCGTTCGGCGCCGTCTATCTCGCGTTCCTGGGTCGCACCAACGGGCCTCGCGCGGGCTGGCTGCTGGCCGCCCTCGAGCGGACGTTCGTCGTCGAACGTCTGCGCCAGGCGGCCGGCTGGGCTCCCGAGCCGGAGGACGGCGGATCGTCCGCACAGCCAGGGGAGGCATCGGCATGAGCATCGGGCTGCAGCGACTGCGCGAGGACACAGACCGGGTCCGCCAGGGCGCCATCGACAAGGGCGAGGATCCCTCGGTGGTCGACGCGGCGCTCCGCCTCGATGCCCGTCGACGCAGCCTGCTCGGCGAGGGGGACGCCCTGCGCGCCGAGCGCAACGCGCTCTCCAAGCGCATCGGTGACGTCATCCGGGGCGGAGCGGCGCCCCAGGGCGACGAGGTGGCCGCGTTGCGCCGTGCCTCCACCGAGGCGGGCGAGCGGATTGCCGCCATCGATGCCGAGCTGGCGAGCGTCGAGGCCGAACTCGAGGACGCGCTGCTGCGGATCCCCAACCCGGCGGACCCGGACGTGCCGGTGGGCGGCGAGGACGACAGCGTGATCGTGCGGTCGTGGGGCGAACCCGCGCTGCACGAGGAACCCATCGGGGGAGGGCCGGACGGTGCCGGGGCCTGGGTGCGCCGGCCGCACTGGGAGGTGGGCGAGGCGCTCGGGATGCTGGACCTGCCGGCAGGCGCCAAGATCACGGGTTCCGGGTTCCCCGTCTACCGGGGCATGGGGGCCGCGCTGGAGCGCGCGCTCATCGACTGGTTCATCGGCGTGCACACCCGCGAGCACGGCATGACCGAGATCTGGCCACCGGCGCTCGTCAACACCGCGTCGGCGCGCGGCACCGGGCAGATCCCGGACAAGGAAGACCTGATGTACGCCGTGACCCGCGACGAGCTGTACCTGGTCCCCACCGCCGAGGTTCCCGTCACGAACCTGCACCGCGACGAGATCATCGAGGCGGATCACCTGCCCATCCGCTACTGCGCGTACACGCCGTGCTTCCGCCGCGAGGCCGGGGCGGCCGGCAGGGACACGCGGGGGATCCTGCGGGTCCACCAGTTCGACAAGGTGGAGATGGTCCTCTTCGAGCGCCCGGACGCGTCCAGTGCCGCCCTCGAGTGGCTGACCCGGGCCGCGGAGACGCTGCTGCAGCGCCTGGGGCTGGCCTACCGCGTCAAGCTGATGGCCACCGGGGACATGGGCTTCGTCCAGGCCAAGAAGTACGACATCGAGGTCTGGGCGCCGGGCGTGGAGCGCTGGCTGGAGGTCAGCTCGGTCTCCAACTTCCGGGACTACCAGGCGCGGCGGATGAACATCCGCTGGCGACCCGAGCCGGGTGGGCGACCGGAGATCCTGCACACGCTGAACGGCTCCGGGCTTGCCCTCGCGCGCACGTTCGCCGCCATCCTCGAGGTCTACCAGCAGCCGGACGGCTCGGTGGTGGTGCCGCAGGTGCTGCGCCCGTTCCTGGGCGAGCGGATCGGCCCCGCGTCGCCGGCGGCGGCCCATCGGCCGGCGGACTGACCGGGCGGCAATCCACGCCGCGGCGCCCGACCGTATAGCAGGCGACGACCCCGACGCACGGAGGACGCCATGCCTGCCATCGGCGATCTCGCCCCAGACTTCACGCTTCCCGACCAGGACAAGCAGCCGGTCACGCTGAGCGACCTGCGCGGCCGCCCCGTGATGCTGGTCTTCTTCCCGCTCGCGTTCAGTTCCACCTGCACAGGGGAGTTGTGCGCGATCCGCGACGACTGGGATGCCTACGAGCGCCGTGGCGTCACGGTGCTCGGGATCAGCGTCGACTCGACGTACGCGCTGCGCGCCTGGCGCCAGGACCAGCACTACGGCAACCGGTTCCTCTCGGACCGTTGGCCAGTCGGCCGCGCGGCGAAGCTCTACGGGGTCTGGAGCGAGGAGCAGGGCTTCGCCGAGCGCGGCACCTTCATCCTCGATGCCGGCGGCGTCGTGCGGTACGCGGTCCACAACCCCTCGAGCGTCGCCCGAGACGAGGCCGCCTACGTGACGGCGCTCGACGCGATCATGGCGCAGGCCGGGTCGGAATAGGCGGCCCGGCGGGAGGCGCGGCCGGACCGGCGGGGCCCCCAGCGGGCGCGGGGGTGCCGCGGCCCGGACCGCGTGCTCACGGGGCCCGAAGCGAGTGGGGGCGGCGTGGGGAGCCAGGACGGGATGGCGTCGCCGGGCCGCTACTGCTCCACGAGTGCAGCGGTGATCGCCCGGAGGACTCCGGCGCGGTCGACCGCCCCCACCACCCGCCGTGCCTCGTCGACCACCAGCAGTCGCTTCAGGCCGCGCGCCATCATCAGGCGAAGGACGCCATCCAGGTCTGCCTCAGGCGGGACGGTGACCACGTCGCGGCGCATCAGGTCACCGGCCACCCGCTGCCTGGCATCGTGGCCCAGGGCGAGCCCCAGCGCGTGGTGGGGTCCTGGAGCGGAGGAGAGGGTCTCGAGCACCTGCGCGCGGGAGTCGGGAGCTGCCAGCGGCAGCAGATCCCGCGTGGCAAGCACCCCCACGACCCGATCGCCGCCATCGACCACCGCGACGCGCCCGATCCCGGAGGTCAGCACGGCCGCGGCCGCCTCCTCGATGGGGGTATCGCTCCTGACCGTGAGCACGA